>JAGCWG010000392.1 GCA_017961965.1 Bacteroidaceae bacterium
AAGCGACTTGAAAGTTCTTTCTATGCCTTCAAGACATCCATCTGCCGTTTCCGTGATGCCAACCAGTACATGATTAACATGTTTGAGAATGACAGGGTATTCATTGCCCCCGACCTCGACATCAACCATCTGTACGAACTTGGACTTACAGATGACGAGATAGAGGAACGCCTGCAACTGAAAGCAGAGGAAAATCCGAAGAATGCCGTATTCAAAGCAGAGGATTTCGACCCTGCATTCATAGACATGCTACGTGCCGACCAGCAGGTTCTTGAAGCCATGTGTTCAGAATGGGATACGGTGGATGTGGAAGGAAAGGACGACTCCAAGTTTGCAAAGTTTGACGACCTGCTTAAGCACGAACTGTTCAAGAAAGACAGGAATCCGGGGCAGAAGCTCGTCATCTTCTCTGAATCCGTAGATACAGTTGAATATCTTGCAAGACGCATAGACAGAAAGGATGTACTTGTCATCACGGCTGCCAACCGCACCAAGATGTTCAAGACCATACAGGACAACTTCGATGCCAACAGCAAGTCACTCTCATGGAGCAATGATTACAACATCATCATAACCACGGATGTACTTGCCGAAGGTATCAACCTTCACCGAAGCAATATCATCATCAACTACGACACTCCTTGGAACTCTACCAAGCTGATGCAACGCATTGGACGTGTTAACCGCATCGGTTCGCAGGGAAAGAATATATACAACTACGTGTTCTACCCTTCACGCCAAGGCAACCGTATCATCAAGCTCAACCAAATTGCACTCTCCAAGATCCAGACATTCCACTCCACATTCGGTGAGGACAATCAGATTTACTCCCGTGAAGAAATCATAGACCGAGACCTCGAGAAACTGTTCACGGAAGGAATGAAGAGCGGAAAAGAAGAATTCAATGAGGAAATACCATTCTACGAGGAACTTCGGTCACTTTACCAGAATAACAGACGGGAATACAACCGCATAGCAAAGCTTTCGCTCCGAAGCCGTACGGGCAGGGAATCACGCACTATAGATGGTGTCACCTTGTCACAGGACACCCTCGCATTCCTCAAGACAAACATGCGCAAGGCATTCTTCCGTGTCAGCAACGAATCTGTTGAAGAATTATCAGTAACAGATGCCTTGAAATACTTCAAGGCAGACGCTCAGGAAACAAAGGTTGAACGTATTGAGCAACATCACGAACATGTGAGCGAGGCACTAAAAAAATTCCATAATCTAAGATGTCAGGAACACGTGGATAATGAGACATCGAACCAGCAGACAAGTTCCGCACTTGGTGCTCAGGTAGCCATGGCAACCAATCTCATAAACATGTTCCTGCCAAAGATACAAGACCCGGATATATACCAGAAGGTCGTACACCTGCGCATCCTTTCCGAACGTGGTGTAATAACCATTATCGCCAAAAGACTACAGCGAATGCAGAAGGATATGCAGCGTGGCAAGCTACACCGTGACGACGCACTCTCAGAGATTATCGAGATGGCTAAGAAATACAATGCCTACTATCTGAGCACAGAGGACATGGAGCGTGAACCAGAAAACGAAGCACAAATAATACTCAGCGAATCATTCAAATAAATAACAATATGGACTACCGTTCAATTATAGAATCAAGATACAACCGTACAAGATGGCAGGAACTCCTGCACGACATCTTCCGTCATAATGTCCAGTTCTGGCAACAGCCACAGCATGTACCTGTTGACGAGAATGTGGCAAAGAAAGCCCTCTACACAGGCAAGATATCCCTTCCTGACGGCCATGTGATAGCAATATACGAAGTAGAACTCAGCGACAAGGTCGTCATAGAGCGTAACCGTGCAGGAATACGCAACCTTCTGTGTACAAGCTGGCGAGGAATGGGGTGCACAGGCGCATTCATGTTCTGCTACCGCCACGAGGAGTCCGTACTGCGTTTCTCATACGTAAGCGAGTCATACGCTTTTGCCGAAGACGGCTCCATAAAGAAAGAGAGCACAGACACCAAGCGTTTCACATATCTGCTTGGCGAGGGACACCGCAGCCGTACAGCCATCAGGCAGTTTGAGGAACTGAAAAAGAGTGCCCTTGACCTCAAGGCCATCACGAAGGCATTCTCCGTTGAAGCACTCTCCGACATCTTCTTCAAGGAATACAAGAACCATTACGAGAACATCATAGAGTATGTCACAGGCAAACGCATGGTCAAGGTTGCCAACAAATGGGAAGAGCAGGAAACAGGCAAGCCTTGCCATGAGATAATGCAGGAGTTTAGCTGCTTCCCAGATGCAGAGAAGGCAATACGTGACTATGTGAAGAAACTCATGGGACGTCTTGTCTTCATCCAGGTCCTCCAGAAGAAAGGATGGATGGGATGTTCCGCAGGCGAAGCATGGAACGACGGCGTCAAGGAGTTTATACAGAACCTGTTTGCCAAGTCAGCCCACAAGGACACATTTGTGGATGATATACTTGAACCTTTGTTCCATGACATCAACACCAAACGAGACGGAGACATAACAAGCAGTACCAACATTGGTAATGGCATCAAGATTCCATATCTCAATGGTGGATTGTTTGAAAAGGATGACTATGACAATACAGCCTTTCCACTACCCGCAAAATTCATCAAAGAGTTGCTGGATTTCTTTGCAAACTATAACTTCACCATCGACGAGAATGATCCCGATGATGCTGAGATTGGCGTTGACCCAGAGATGCTTGGACGAATCTTCGAGAACCTGTTGGAAGACAACAAGGACAAGGGAGCATTCTATACTCCAAAGGAGATTGTACACTATATGTGTCGTGAGTCGCTCATTGCCTATCTCCAGACAGACATTCTGGATGATGCGGCAAAGGATGCCGTACGCCAGTTTGTAACCACATACGATGCAGCAGCACTCACAGATGACCAGAAGGCAACGATTGACCAGAAGCTGAAGGATGTCAAGATATGCGACCCTGCCATCGGTTCTGGAGCATTCCCTATGGGACTGTTGCGTGAACTGTATGCCTGCCGCAAGGCAATAGAGGGTATTGACGACGAGACAGCCGTAAGCATCAAGACACACATAATCCAGAACAACATATACGGAGTGGACATAGAAAAGGGTGCGGTTGACATTGCACGCCTCCGCTTCTGGCTTGCCCTCATCGTAGATGAGAAGACTCCTCATGCCCTGCCGAACATGGACTTCAAGATAATGCAGGGCAATTCTCTGCTTGAACAATACGAAGGAGTTGAACTCTCAGGTATGTCACTCAACGAACAGACCCAAAAGAAGACCAAGAAAGGACAGGCATGGCAACAGTTATTTGCCTTTGACGAGCAGGATTCACTCAAGAACATCCAGAATGCCATCCGCGAATACTACAACACGGACGAACATGACAGAAAAGTTGAGCTTAGAAACATAATCAACAGCAACGTAAAAAGTTACATCATCAATCTCAAAGGATGTACAGAGGACATCAAGCAGAAACTTGAGGCCCTTCCTATACCTAATGACCAGTTTTTCCTTTGGCACATATACTTCAAGGAAGTCTTTGACAAAGGCGGCTTCGATATTGTCATTGGAAATCCTCCGTATTTTGTTTATCAAGCGCAACATGCAAATGAAATTGAAACTCTAAGAAAAGATAAAGACTACTCCATTGCATTCGGAGGCAAACTCAACGCTTACAAACTTTTTCTCGCAAATGCATTTAAGAAATTAATCAAGAAGAATGGAATCAATTGCTTTATTTTCCAAAATTCATTTTTAGGTGATAAGCAAGCAACCAATCTTAGAAAATTCATTTTAGATAATGCACAAATAATTGATATAGAATCTTTCCCTGAAAGAGACAGTAAGAAGAAACGAATATTTGAAAGTGTAAAAATGAGTGTGTGCATTCCAATAATCCGAAACACAAAGTCAAACAAAGAGTTTGTTGTTAATATTTGGGATGATAAATATAAAACAAATGGCCTTTCCACTTGTTTCACTTCGGATGATATAAAAGCAATTGACAACATTGATTTTGTCATTCCACGTCTAAAAAAGGAATACAAAAATGTTGTCATAAAAATGATTTCAAAAAAATCATTAGAACTTAAATGTTATGAGGGGGAATTAAATGTGACTTTTCACAAGAAATTCTTCAACCAGCTCTCAACAAATCCAACTATACTAAAAGGTGCTTCAATTCAGAAATACTATTATACCTTAAAAATGAGTCAAGGCCAAATTGAGTATCTTGAAGAAGAATCATATTTGGACAAATATGGTAATTCTGAAAAAGCTAAACACCATAATTATGAAAGAATTGCGATGCAAGGTATGACTGGTGCAAATGACAAATTAAGAATAATAATGACGATTGTTCCTGCTGGTTTTTACTTAGGCAACTCTTGTAATTACATCCTACCACAACAAGGAATTAATTCTAAAGTATTATTGGGAATTCTAAATTCAAAAGCAATTAACTGGTTCTTTAGATGTTTTAGTACTAATAGTAACGTCAACGGATATGAGGTTGAAAATATGCCAATTCCACATGTTGGCGACAAAATACAATGTATAATTGTTGAAAAAATAGATGCTATAATGTCAGCAAAGCAGCAGAATCCACAGGCAGACACATCTGCTCTTGAAGCAGAAATAGACCAACTTGTGTACAAGTTGTACGACCTCACTCCAGACGAAATAGCAATAATAGAAAAAGCGTAAGGCATGCTGAGTCAAAAAGACCCATATCTCCCCGAATTTACACCCATATCTCCCCGTCCGTAAGATATGGGTGTAAAACTCGGGAGATATACATCCTACGGACGGGAGATATGGGTATAAATTCTTCAACTTTAGCGTTTGTAGAAGTTATGCTTCTTAACTTCACGCGTCAAAAGAAAAAGTCCTGTTTTTAACCTTTTACTCTTACATCAGTCATCCTTCCTGATACAAGCCAACTACTGACTAAGTATAGACTCAGTACTGACTAATATGAGACATACATAGACTTTGGTTAACAAAATGTCAGTTCATGTTCCTCCGATATTCCTTCGTTAAGGGTTCGTTAACCCTTCGTAATTTTCTC
>JAGCWG010000393.1 GCA_017961965.1 Bacteroidaceae bacterium
CTTGTATGCCTTGATCCATGCTGTGGTTATTAGCCATCGAAGCGTGCGTAATGCCAGCATTGTGCAAATCGTCCGCCCAACGTGTATCGGCACGGAACACAAACTGCTTGGGCTGGGGAGTAGTCACATCCGTAAGCGGACATTCGAGATTGACTATTGTAGCATCTGCCTTATGAAACAAGGGAGACACGCTATCAAGAAGCCACTCGATGCCATGTCGCTCGATAAGGGGACGCACACCACGGTCAAGCAACAGGTCTCCAGTAAACACAAGTTCAAGGGAATCGCACGCGGTCTCTCCCGCTTGCTTGTGTTCACCACTATTGCATGAGCAAAGAAGTGCTACGAATACTATGAACATGAATCGTTTCATACCACACCAATAATACGTATTAAGTTTTAACGAATTACCATAAATTTGCCACGAATTATCATAAATAATTTTTCGTCGTTGTTTGTAACGTCAAATAATTAATGACAATTCGTGGCAAATTAATGATAATTCATGCTCACAAAAAATTAGACGTGACTATTTTTAGCATCCACTACCATATACGAACCTCTGGTCACAATCTACCTTCTTACCACCGAGCAACCAAGGAGCAAACCATTCAGGTACGTTTGGAGCCTTATTGTCGAGAATCATCTTCTGCCACTCCTCGTCATTCAGACGCTCATCCATTGGACGCACAAACTCGTAGTAGCTGTATGTCGCACCTCGTGTGAGACGGTACTCGCCACCTATGTTCACAATCACATAGATGATATTGGCATTACCCGTAGCCTCATGGAGTATTCCCTGCTTTTCGCAACCAAGGATGTTACGGGTAAATACGTCAGCCACCTGAGCAACGCTACGGTCAGCACCCTTGACCTGATCCCATGTATCAAACGTAATATCTGGGTCAACAAGTCCGAGTGTGATATTCTCGATTGCACCTCCTATATATATTACCGTTGCATGGCGTCCCTGGTCAATAGGCTTGCCCGCAAGTTCATCCTTGGAGAACTCGAGCAGGAACTCTGTCATGCTACGGAGCTGGTAAGCCTTATCAGAAAGTTTCTCGTCGGCAAAGCCTGTCTTCTTGAGCATACTCTCCGTGAGGTCGATACACTTCAGCATCTCTTCCCAGAACTTGATGTTAGGCTCAACATAGCCATAGCGATAAGGGTCAGGGAACTCGCCACCTCCACCACATTCAGCTCCAAGAGGCTGCTCGCCATAGAGGATGGCATCATGCTTGAGGAGTGCCCATGAAGCAAGAGCCGTGTTGAGGTTCTTGATGCCCCACATCTCCGTCTTCATGAATCCAGGCTGGTTCTTGTCCTTCTTCTGAAGCTCGACCAGAGTCTTCATCCACTTGTTGTAGATGGTCTTGTCCCAGTCAATCTTACCGTTAAGGGCTGTCTTAATCTTTGTACGCTCCTTCTTGTAATCCGCCCAAGGACAGTTCTTGTTGTAGAACTCGTCAAGCACATTTGTTGCTGTCTGTACGCCGAGGATATCCATCACGTCAAGACCTGAAGGATAGGCACGGTCGGCATTTGGTTTAGGGTCATACATCGTACCGAGAATCTCGCTGTCGAACATATAACGCTGTGGCATAAGGTTCAACTGATCCTGAGCACCAATCTGCTGCTTAGGCTTGATACGATTGCGTGTCTTGAACTTATCCTTGAGCCATGAATTGATGCTGCGGTACTCGTTATCTGATATTGTGCCGTTATAACCCTTTGAGGCGATGAAGTCGGCAAGTTCCATGATTGACACGTTGTCTGGTTCGCCCATAAGGAACGTGATGGCAGAATTGATTCGGTCAAGGTTCTTGCGAGCCTTAGGACAACGGTTGAGCAACTGCGCCATGCTTATTGCCTGACGGAGCTGGAGCGATTCTTCACGCATGAGGCATCCCTTCTGCAACCACATCATGGTACGGAAATACTGTCGTGTACTCTCCTTGCGAGTGTAGTGACCACGTGGCTTGAAGAGGCTGTACATAAACACCTTGCCGTCAATGTCGAAGAGAGAGGACTCTGCATCTTTCTCTGCCCTGACATTCTCACATTCCTCGTCAAAGGCTTTCTGATATTCACCCATTGCCGAATGGAGGCTTATATTATGCTTGCCTGCCACCTCACTCGGATTATGTCCGAGAAGATTCATGGCTACGGAGAAGAATGTCGTATTCCACGAAGCCTGTGCCGCAGCAAGCTCGTTGCCCTCGCCAGTAGCCTTGGCACTCTCCACCATCAATTCCTCTACGGCAGAATAGAGACACTTGTTCATCTCGTCGCCCTCAAGCGTCTTGAGAATGTAGCTGAAGTACATGTGATAGAGCTGGAGCATCACGTCAGTCGTAACAAAGTTAGGCATACTGAGATAGTCATTATTCTCATACACGTTGAAGAGTTGCTCATAGTTGGATGGCTCTATGGCTGCATTATACTGTGCAAGCATATTAAGCATACGCTTGCTTGGGTCGTTCACCTGATACATATTGATGGCGAGGTTGGAGTTGAGGATTTCCACTCCATCTGGCGACTTTGCCTTGCCCTGCTTGCGAAGGTCGTCCATACGCTTGTCGATGGCATCCACAAAGTCCTGCTCTTCCTTGGAGAGCTTGATAAGGCCGTATGTCTTCTTGTAGTCCTTATCGTACATCTCCATATATTTCTTCTGAAGTTCTGTCGTGCTATCCCACCAGTCCTGCTTTGAGCCATAGTCCTTGAACCATGCTTTCAGACAAGTGTCCTCATACCAGTCAGTATGATTGGTAAAGAACGAGTTGAGGTCACCCTCCATGAACCAATGTCCATGAACGGCATAGACATAACTGCGGAGCAAGCGCAGATTCTGGTAAGAGAGTCCCTCAATGCTCTGCTTTAGATTAACCTTCTTAGGGAGTTTGTCATCCCTTATCATAAAGAATGTCTTGTTTGTCTGGTAGTCCTCAATACTCATTCCTACCACTTCGCTGTCATCCTCATTTGATGATTGCGAAGAGCTACCGCTACAACCACATAGACTTAATACGGCAAGTATAGCAAATATTGATTTATTCATATTGTAAGTTTGTGAGTTTTTAAGTTTTTAGGTTTGTAAGTTTTTTAGTTCTCGCGTTATTGAGTTTTTAAGTTTTTAGGTTTGTGAGTTTTTTAGTTCTCGCGGACTTGAGTTCTTAAGTTTTTAAGTTTGTAAGTTTTCAACACCGTATTATACATCTTTCTGTGTATGCAACAAAGGTACTGCTTTTAATCTAAAGCACCAAAAAGAATTACCTTTTTAAGCAAAAGAGAAGATTGCAGATATACTTTTTCATCAACATTATTCAACATACGAGTTCATCATTTCTTTTTAGGCTGTTTGTTAAACCTATAACTTGCAGTAAGAAGAATGTAGTCAGGCAGAGTTATTGTATGAGTCTCACGCACTCCCTGTTCGTTTATCATATATGCAACACTCTTATACTGACCGAGAATATCAATAGCTTTCAGTTTAAGACAAAGTTTATCTTTCAAGAAAGAACGTGATAAATACATGTTCCATTCATACATAGGACGGTTCAAATCGTTATTGACATACCCGTTACGCTTAATATAATTAATGTCGGTACTGAAATCAATCTTTGCAAATAGCTCCGTAGTGAAATCAATTCCTGCCTTGTATGTCCATGTATCATTAAAACCAGAATATCCCCTGTCACTCATAGGCTTTCTCCAATCAATGCTACCAGTAAGTTCAAAAAAATATCGATTGGCAAATATCGTATTTATTACTGGAGAAAAATATAGATACAACTCGTTATTATCTACCTTCTTTGATTCTCCTCCTACTCCGTCTGCCACAAAGTTTGCCATCTCTTTATAATCAGCATTAAAAGTCCATTTCAAAGTCTTTTTACAAATAATATGTTGTCCCTTTGCCGTATATGCAATATCCCATGTTCCATCAATATTCTTTGGGGTATGGGTATAAACACCTGCA
>JAGCWG010000394.1 GCA_017961965.1 Bacteroidaceae bacterium
AGCATTCAATGTATGCAACGTGTTTATCCTTATATGGTTTGTAAAGCCGCTTGAGAAAATCGTATGCCTTATCGTTACTCCACGTGCAGGTGGAGATGATGAGGAAGAAGGCAGGCTTCACTTTATCAGCGGAGGTGTCCTCTCTACGGCAGAACTTTCAATACTTGAGGCAAAGAAGGAAATCAACGTGTTCGTCAACCGTTGTGTCAAGATGTATGCCATGACTCAGGAGCTTCTCCACGTGAAGAAAGGCGATGAGTTCAATAAACTCTACAGTCGTATTGAGAAGTACGAAAGTATTACGGATAATCTTGAGGTAGAGATATGTGACTATCTCTCTAAAGTGAGTGAAGGTCGCCTCTCCATAGAATCAAAAATTGAGATTCAGCACATGATGCGTGTGTGTGACGAACTTGAGAGCATAGGTGACAGCTGTTTCAACCTCGCACGTACTA
The DNA here is from genome assembly GCA_017961965.1 of Bacteroidaceae bacterium. The sequence continues at coordinate 456 of JAGCWG010000394.1, forward strand.
TGAGTCGCAAGCGTAAGAACTCAAACGAGGACTTCACAGAGAAACAGTATGAGCACATACAGAACATGATGCAGCTCACTGAAGAGGCACTAAGCCAGATGGCTGTAGTCATTGAGCATGGAGAGCATCGTTTCGTTGACCTCAATAAGAACTACAACACAGAGCATGAGATAAACAACTATCGTTCTCAGCTCAAGAACCAGAACATCATAGACATTAACAATCAGCTCTACGACTACCAGATTGGTGTGTTCTATATGGACATCATCTCTGAGTGCGAGAAGCTTGGCGACTATATCATCAACGTCATCGAGGCATCAGGCATAAAGGAAAAGAAAGCCAACGGCTTTAAGGCAAACTGAATGCAGGTTTAATTTTAAGCCTTTGATTTTAAAATTTTTCGACCTGTACGGTTGAAACTGTATGTCGTTTTTTGCCGCAGTGCGGCCAGTTAAACAAACATGGTAAAAACCAAATAAAATCAAAAAAAACATGTTTTTTCTTGTTTTTGTTCTGTTTCTTGACTGTTTTTTTAATATGCACCTTTGTGCAAAACAACTACCGTACAGGTCGAAATTATTCGTCCTACTCATGGGATGTGAACGTCTCTTGTTTATGTAAAAATGAGAAAAAAGCAAAATATTTTTGAAAATATGCTTTGACGTTTGATAATATTTTCATACCTTTGCACCCGCTAAACAAGGAACGGGCTCCTATAGTTCAATGGATAGAACAAATCTCTCCTAAAGATTAGATTCGAGTTCGATTCTCGATGGGAGTACAAGACATATCTAAAGTGTCCCTTCTCATCAACGCTCACACGGGGTTAGTTTAGTTGGTAGAATATCGGTCTCCAAAACCGAGGGTCGGGGGTTCGAGTCCCTCACCCCGTGCAAGTAAGCAAAACGGTAACTTGGCTTTTCAAGTTACCGTTTTTTTTTGATGAAAAATGGTTTTGCATCAAAGTCATGACATGACAAAAAAGGTTGGTTCTGCCTGAACCAACCTTAATGTTTGCTAATTGTTTATGCGTACTAAAAATGATTAGTTTTTGTTATTCACCGATGTAAACTGGACGGATAGACATACCAATATATCTGTCGTATGAAGAGATAGCTTTTGTGTTCTCGTCGAGCCTCAAGCACTTACCCTTCATCCAACCATCTGATTCGGTGTCAAGTTCAGATGTCCAATAGTAACCTACTGTTCCTGATTCCGTGATTTCTGTCCCAGAAACAGAACCAAGTGCAGGAAGGAATATCCATCTTGCAGGGACGGTCTTGCTTCTAACCTTATATCCATTGACACCGTTTACCTGAGTCCATGTCCATTCACATTTGTCAATAAGATTCTGCATCTCCGCTGGAGTAGGTATTCTCCATGAATGGGCTGGTTTTCCTGATCTATATGCAACATCATCCTCGTTAAGATCCATTTGGTAGATTCCATCATCAGGATTATAAGTCCAGCACACGCCATCTTCATAGTCATAATATGTATTCCAGCTATATTCATCCTTACGACTCGTTCCATACCAATCATAATATTCATCACCATTTGAATTTGTGATGAAACCACTTCCTGTTCCAATCTTGAAATTATTACGAGCCCAAAGAGCACCTGTACCAAGATCTACATAATCAAGACCATCATACTCGTCAATAGTAGCAGTCAATGTTTTAGCCCATCTCATACATACACCACCCGTAAAATTTCTTCCTTTAAGCTCTGTTGTATATTCTACATCTTTATCTGTAATTGCTGTCAATACCAAATCATCTGTTGAAGTAGGAAGAACAGCTAAATAAAACATTACTACTTCATCTTTTGTTGTGGTAACATTTTCCAAATCAAGCTCTATTGTGTTTGAATAAACCTTGTTTTTCAAAGAACCATCCAGTATGTTCTATTTTGCGGATGTTATGAATACAGGTTCTGCTGCTTTAATAACCAATTTTTTCCATGTTGCGATTACCGGCATTGTTAGCTTTAGCCATGCAAAACTTACTATGTGGTCGAAATTAAAGTTGACATTCTTAGTGTCTTCGTTAACTTTTGACGAAGGCGAAATCATATAATCATAATCTCCGAGATGTGCTATGGAATTTTTTCCAACTTGTTTCTGACCTAACATATTGATCGGAATGACATCGTAAGAATCTCCCACACGCATATCTGGTTGGAATGGATAATATGCTGCATAAGTGTTATCCGTTTTTAGTTTCCACGCTCCACCATCAAAAGTTGCAGCCAATGCTCCACCTTCGGTCATATTATCCAATGCCTGATACACCTGACAACCTCCAATAGGAGAAATTGGGAACAAACCGATTGTGTCACCATTCGCCCAATTGAAAGTCAAATTTGAAAGATTGTCATCAGTGTCAAAAGACGGTGTGAAAGATGTCCTCGTTTCATCACCATCATCAATTACAATAGGTTTGGCAGTCAATGTAACACTTTCCAAATCTGCATACGAAGATGTATCTAATAATTGTAAACCATCATCTGAGGAACAGCTTGCCAAAAATGCACAAACAGCGCATAATATTAAATTACGTTTCATAACAATAAATTTTTTGAACATGTTTTTATTTTATGCATATAGTCATTTGGCAACGCCAAAGACAAAAAAGTGGCTTAATAGCCACTTAGAAGATTGTTGGAGGTTGTTTGTAAAAAAGTAGAAATAATTGTTTTTTGTTAATATCAACAAACATTTATTTGTCAAATGCTAAACTATAAATTCTCTTTTTTAAAAACAACCTTTAATGCAAATAGTAAAAAGATTAAGCCATTAGAAATTCAAAACAGCATTTTTTTCAGACTTCTTTCCTTCAGAATCTAAAGAACCTCCACGTTTTCTTGCATCCAAACCAGGATCAACTGTAACATCTTTGCCTGTAACTTCTCCACTGCCAGAACCTGCGAGGATTGAACATCTGATTACTGAAGGACGAAGCTGTGCTTCTGGCTTTTCATAAATTGTTTTCATTTTCATACTTTTTAGTTGTTTTTATATTCTTTTAATATTTAACATCATTTTATCAAATCTCATTCAATACATGATTAAAATCGTGAAATACTTACACATTCCACTGCAAACATAAGTATTTTTAATGTATCAACCATCAATAATATGAAAAAAATGCATAACTTCTGTGAAAATAAGACAAAAACCACTCAAAATGCACAATTTTGATATTGAGCGAGGTCGAAAAAATGATTCACAAAGATGGTAGCAGGTACTCTGCATTAATATGTTATTTTTCAGACCTCGTCTCCTCACGAGGTAAAAAACATTCTTACCAATTTCTCCATTGTTATTTTGCAACTAAAATTAAAAATAATATGACAAAATGTCAAAGGACAATCCCTCGTTAATCCTTCGTTAATGGTTCGTTAACCCTTCGTGATTTTTTCGTGAAATAGCAAGTGACATAATGATAGTGAATGCTCGTAAGCAAGTGTCATTTGTAATGAATAAATCCGTCAAATCGGTGTAATCAGTTGTTACAGCGTCTGAGCAGTTTGAGATAACATCGGATTACGCAGATTACACGGATTACTTGTAACGACACACTTTAAATATGAGAAATAATCCGAACTGTACGGTTTGAACAATATTGCTGTTTTTTGCCGCCAAGCGGCCAGTTAAAAAAACATGATAAAAACCAAAGAAAACAAAAGAAAACCTGTTTTTTCTTTTTTTTCTTAAAACATGAATTATCATGTAATTGGCCACGAACATTTAGCTCGGCGTAGCCAATATTCATTAATTATGATTTCGACATCGAAATCTATTTTTGACAATTAAATTGTTTTACAAAAATATTTATGTCAATTCGTGGCCAATTACATGATAATTTGCCATTGTTTTATGTGTCTTGCGTAATTTTTTTTGAAAAAAACGATGAATTCTTGCTTTTTCACTTTTTTTCTCGCAAAATGCAAGCGTATATAAAAAAAAAGACCTACCTTTGTCCGAGAATATATAAATGTTAAATTTTTTTTAAGAAATATAATAGCGAGGTCACCATTTTTGTATTGGGGAAATACAATTGTTAAGGCAAGTCCTAAAAATAGTATTTGACGATTTCGAGCTGTTCTTAGATGTCTTTTGCAATAATCACGTACAGCATAATATGGTATATGTAAGTGACGAATGAAAAGACACCCAAAGCACATAGAAAAACGCAGTACTCGTCCGCACCTATGGACTTTAGGATAAGCGACTAAAACGGGATTGAATCGCATAATATTAAACTTGACAAGTTAATAGTAGCGAAATATGAAGAAATCAACTTATAAATCATTTTTCACGCTTCTTGCGTTTTGGATTGTCGCCTCTTTCGCTCAGGCGGCACAGATTGTTACGGAGATAAAGGATGGAGCAAAGGTCTATATCCGCTATAATGCGGGTACGGCAAGTGCGCCTAAATATTACTACTGGAGTGCAGGACAGAATTATGGTACTACTGCTATTACTTCTGTGCATGGTGTAGAGTGTACATTAAAGGAAACAAGTACTGGCTCTGGCAGCTATTACTTGCATTTGGGTATAGCTAATGGTGACGGAACAAATGTGAATGATAGATATATTTTTTACCAAAGTGATCGTTTCAAGTGTGATAAAGGAAGTGGTAGTAATGGTAGTGAGAAAACGCCTTTTACTTTTGTTAAAGTTTCTGATAATGTATATACAATTAAATTTGGAACCAATACTGTGACTGTTGGCTCAAATCCAGCTGGTGATAAATTAAAAATAGGTGGATCTACTCAGTGGGAGGTGGTGACAAAGGAACAGCTTAAAAGGGAATTGGAGGATGCTTCACCATCCAATCCTGTAGATGCTACGTTCTTTATCAGTGACCCGGGATTTAGCAGAAATGTTGTTGATACAGTCAAGAATAAATGGAAAATATATGATGCCACAAGTGGTGACTTGAAAGGTAGTCTTTCTAACACTGTTGTTAATGTAGGAAATACGCAAATTATTAATTCCTATCCAGCGAATAATGATGGACAGGGTAAGATGTCTGTCGTGTCAATTACTAAATCTGATGGATCTTTGTATAAGGTTCAGCAGACGTTAACAGGATTGCCAAATGGAAAATATCGTGTTTCTGTTCAGGGATCTTCAAAGAATGATAATGTATGTTATCTGTTTGCTAATAATGGAAATTCAGAAGTAACGTCAAGTGCTTTCACGAAAAATACATCTATAACTAATAATACAACAGCTTATAATGCTTTCACTGGCACGAATGCGTCAGATTATGTACGTTCCGTTGAGGTGCAAGTCCTTGATGGAACTTTGACCATTGGTGTGAAGAATAATTCCGCATCACCAAAGGCTGATGTTTTTGTTGATAACTTCGAACTTTATTGTTTGGAGGTTAATACAATTACATTCTACAATCCTGCTCCTGAAGATTATACACCGGTGGCAGTTGATAACGAGTCTTGGACAGAGGTTTCCGATGGTGTCAATTCATATAATAACCCAGAAAAGTATTTCTTTACTATATGGGTAAATGACAGTACTTTGCTTGACTTGAAGGATGGCGAAGATGGAGAACAAGGTACTGAATATAAGACTATGGGATGTTTCTCTAATGTCAATCCGTTGGATAATAAAGGATACTTATGGGAATTATATAAAGTGGGAGCAAAAAAGTTTGTTCTTGTTAATCCTACTTCCCGTGAGAATATGTTACAGACAGATGATAATGATACAAGGTTCTTCAGATTTAATGAATCTACTGTTCTTAATACTGATAATGCAACAGTAACATTAAGTATGAAGACTAAAAATGATCATAACTATTCCATTCGGACATCCAATGATCAGTATTTACGTCCTTGGAATGCTCGTATGTTAGATGTCATAGCTGATAGTAAAGTAGCATATTTCAAGATATATGCCATTCCACGTACATCTGTGGTGGTAGATGGGCCATACGAGCAGATACAAGCTACACTTGCTTCTGATGCATATACTAATTCTAATATGTCATTTGACGCCAGTCTTCTGATGTCTAATTCAGATGCTATGGGAACAAATGACGATGTAGTGCGAGGATGGACTAATACAGGTGATGTGAAGACTGTTAGCCCTGTAGCAGGTGAGGATGGTAGGAAGTCTTGCTTTACATTCCCAACTTCATCAGAAGGAAGCTTGAGCCAGACGTTGAACGGAATGCATGCTGGTTTATATACTCTTACTGCTCATGTGATTGGTGGTAAGGGCACATTGTTTATTGGTGATGCAGAAACAGCAATAACAGGTGCTGGCACTTTTGAAGTTGAGAAATATTTTGATGCAGATAATTGTGATGTTACTTTCGGCGCAAAAGTCGGAAACTCTTCTGAAAGTGCTTTGCAGATTGACTATTTCACTCTTAGGTATTCTATATCAAAAGATTTCTATGTTCGTACGAATATAAATATAGGTTCAGAGAGTGAACCTGAGTATCTTTATGTTGCAGGTGGTACTCACAATAACAATGTAGTTATGGCTAAGCACGGAACAGAGTTTACTGCTGTTGGACGTGGTGCTTCGACATTGAGCGGCTTTGAGGATTCTCAGTCAGTCGTGCTTAAGACCGGAACTTATACAAGTAGTGGCAACATCGGATATTTAGGTCTTGACGCTAACAATAAGTATGCGGTCAATATTGAGAGTGCCAACAAGTCTCTTATGCTCTTAAAGCCAGTTGACGCTACAAACAAGTATTATATGTATTCTGCCAGCGATAACAAATATGTTGGTGGAAGCAATACGTTGTATAGTGACCTTACACAGAGTGGCTCTCCAACCACTCAGTTTGAATTAGTCAGCAAGTGTCAGCTCCT
>JAGCWG010000395.1 GCA_017961965.1 Bacteroidaceae bacterium
GCCTGTATATGTGTTCAAGACACCTACTCAGTATATTGGTGTTGCAATGAAGATAGATGATGAGGACAAGTTCAGCGAGTTCCTCGAGGTACTTCGTGACAACGGTTCTTGCACAAAGAGTGTGGAGCATGAAGGTAAAAAGTTCGGTGCTCTCATGGATTGTGATTTTGCTTACAATGACAATACCTTTGCACTTCTCATTCCTCTTGCAGCAAACTCAAAGGCAGGTAATCGCTCAGTTCTCACATCAATGTTCAACCAGAAAGAGAACGAGAGCTTTGCAAGTACTGATAACTTCAAGAAGATGGCAGACGACAATGGCGACATCCTAATGTATATCAATATGGGGGTGCTTCCTGCCAATACTCCATTGGCACAGGTGTACGGCATGAATGGCATGAAGCCTTCAGATGTTGAAGGATTCCTATCTACTTCGTTTGTTGATGGCAAGATGGTCATGACTACTGAAGTGTCAGGAAAGACAGAAGCTGCCAAGAAGATGCTTGAGGAGTCAACAAAGTCAATGCGTAAGATTGAAGGTAAGTATATTAATGTTCCTACGGACAAGTCACTTATGTGGTTCTGTGCTGGTGTCAAAGGTGTTGAGTACTTGAAGAACCTCAAGAAGACACCACAGGTTAAGGAGTTGCTTCTACTTGCCGAGAGAACTGTTGACATAGAGAAGATTATCAACTCCGTTGAAGGTGACTTTGCCGTTACTGTTGGTGAGTTGCCATCAGCCACAGACAATTTCATGTCACTGAACAGTTTTATGCCAGATTATCTTATCACAGCTAATCTTAACAATACTGACTTCCTCAAGGATGCCGATTACTGGAAGAGGACAATGAGAGATTACGGATTCACAATGACAGAGACAGGCAAGAACCAGTATTCAATCAGCAATGGCAACATTGATATTAACTGGGGTGTGGATGGCAATGACCTCTATTTCGCATCCAAGAATGCTCTCTTGTAGAATGCCTTTACACAGCACTCAAACATCCTTGACGCATATAAGGATGACATCAAGGACAGCTATATGTACAGGTTCTTCAACCTTGATGCGTTGTTCAGCAGTCAGGTTATGGGTATGATTGGACAGGTTCCTGCCGTCAAGAAGCGTGTGTCTTGTCTCAAGTCATTCATCATACAGTCAAAGGAAACAAACAAGTGTGATGTTGTCCTTGAACTCAAAGATAACAAGACAAACTTCCTCAAACAGATGTTCTAAGATGGAAAAGATACATTTACAGCATGTACTTCCTAAGGTGTTCCTCCAGCGTACAGACATCGTGAGTGATGTGTGGCTCAAGGATGTTACTTTCGAGAAGGAACGACTCTACCTTGTCGAGGCAAACTCAGGAACGGGCAAGTCCTCTTTGTGTAGTTTCATATACGGTTATCGAAATGACTATGAGGGTAAGATACTCTTTGATGAAGAGGATTCACGCCAATATACGATATCCCAGTGGACGGAGATGCGTCAGCATCACTTTGCACTCCTGTGGCAGGAGTTACGTATGTTCCCCGAACTTACAGCAATGGAGAATGTGGAGATAAAGAACAAACTCACAGGATTCCAGAAGAAGGATGTCATACGTGGCTGGTTTGAACAGCTTGGCATCGCAGATAAGATGGATGCAAAGATTGGTCAGATGTCCTTCGGTCAGCAGCAGCGTGTGGCAATGATACGTACACTCTGTCAGCCATTTGACTTCGTATTTGTTGATGAGCCTATCAGCCACCTTGATGATACCAATAGTGCCATCATGGGTGACATACTCATTACTGAGGCAAAGAGACAGGGTGCAGGAGTTATTGCTACAAGTATTGGTAAACATATTGAACTCAATTACGATAAGATATTGAAACTATGATTCGTTTTCGTAGTGAAGAGGAGTAACATGAAGTAAAAAGAAGTAAAGAGACGAATGATATTGTCTAAAATCCCAACTCTATAATTTATGCTTTCGATTCATATCGGGACGCATAAATTTGAGATTGTAAATTTTACGTTATACTATCGTCTTTTTACTCCCTTTTACTCCTATTTACTTCTATTAACTACATTTAGCCAAAGAAATACAACATGAACTTAGTTTGGAAACTTTTACGACAGCATATCAGTATTCCTCAGTTTGCAGGATTCTTCTTTGCCAACCTTGTGGGAATGCTCATCATTCTTCTTGGCATACAGTTCTATAACGACATACAGGCGGTGTATGACGGCGTGGACAGCTTCATGAAGGCTGACTACCTCATCGTGAACAAGAAGATAAGTACAATGTCAACGATTACGGGACGTTCCAACACCTTCAGCGAGGATGAGGTTGCAGACTTCAAGTCGCAGAAGTTTGTTGAGCGTATGGGCGCATTCACTCCAAGTGCATACAATGTGCGTGCAAGTTTCAACATGGAAGGTATGGCAAGGATGTCAACCGAGATGTTCTTTGAATCCGTACCTGACGAATTTGTTGATGTTGCACGTGACAAGTGGTCATACGAGGAGGGTAGCACAGACATTCCTATCATCCTGCCTAAGAACTATCTTGACCTTTACAACTTCGGTTATGCACAGAGCCGTAGTCTCCCTAAGTTGTCAGAGGGAATCCTCGGTGCAATAAGTCTTACTATCCGTATTGACGGCAATGGACGCATGGATGAGTATCAGGGACGCATAGTCGGTTTCAGTAGCCGACTTAACACTATCCTTGTACCTGACGCATTCATGAAGTGGGCGAACAGGGTGTATGCCAATGCCGAACAGGCAAAGGAAACGTCACGTCTCATCCTTGAGGTCAACAATCCTACGGATGATGCCATCACAAGTTATCTGCAGGACAACAACTATGAGACAGACCAGGACAAGCTTGATGCAAGTAAGACGACATATATCCTTCGCATCATCGTGGGAATAGTCATGTCTGTGGGTTTGGTCATCAGCATACTTGCATTCTACATCCTCATGCTCTCTGTCTATCTTCTTGTGCAGAAGAACAGCACGAAGCTTGAGAACCTCATCCTCATAGGATATAGTCCTGCCAAGGTATCACTTCCTTATCAGGCCTTGACCGTGGGACTGAACGTATTGGTGTTCATACTGTCTTTTGGTTTGCTTATTGTCATCCGCAAGGTATATATGGAGATGTTTGAGAACTTCTTCCCGGACATGACTGCACCATCTGTCACTCCGTCACTCATTCTCGGTATCACGCTCCTCATCGTTGTCTCTGTCCTCAACATCGTAGCTGTAAGGTCTAAAGTGGTATCATTAGTAAGAAAGTAGGAACAGGCCTATAACTATGTGTATGTCAAAAGATTTTTGACTGTATGGTCGTTGTTTTTTCTCGTGACAGAGCAATTTATAAATCACAAGGAACAATATCGTTGTATGACTAAATTCTTGCGAAGTTGCTCATTTCAACCGAACCGTCCGAATGAATTTGGAGGATTTTTTTTGCCGTAACTTAAATAATTAGTAACTTTGCAATCGTTATACCAAATGAGCGTGGGAGAACAAGACGCAACTTATTGCTCCCAAGATTATTAACTAACGATGAATATGACTAAAGAAACGATACAATCAAAGTCTGGTAGTGAGACAGAAGGACTGCCTCTATACAAGAAGATTATTATTGCGATGTGGGCGGTATTATTCCTGTTCCTCATCTCAATAAGCGTGGCTCTCTACGGAATTTCACAAGGATGGCTCGGAGAACTTCCTTCGGCTCAGGAC
>JAGCWG010000396.1 GCA_017961965.1 Bacteroidaceae bacterium
CACCATCTTCCTCGCCTTCTTGCTGACAAGCGATGCGCATATCACACCAAGCATATAAATGAATATTCCGATTGAATATACTATTGAATACACGACTATTTATAATTAGTAATTAGAAATGAGGAATGAGGAATAACCTAACTCGCTCACAACATTTTGTAATTAGCAATTAGGAATGAAAAATACCCCTTATAAAAAACTATTGTTTGAGTGACTCCTTTGTTGTCTTTGTTATACTTGTCAACAACTTCAGCAACTCAAGGCAATCTGCATATATTGACTCGAACTCTCGTTTAGAGATAAAACCACTCTCGTACAACAGTTCAAGCCAATATTTTGTTTCAGAACATTCTTTGAATGAGATGTAATACTTGGCAAGGAAATCGCTCTTGCTTATTCCACATTCGGCTTCAGCAATATTAGCACCAATACTTGTCCCACTACGTAACATTTGTTTTGACATAACATACTCACCCTTATCCTCTTTCAGATAACAGTAGAGCTTTATTATCCTCAAAGCAAACTGTTTGCTCTTTTGCTGAACATGATTGGTATTTCCAAGTGCCATGTAATTACTCATTACTCATTACTAATTACTCATTGCATCTATGGCGAACTTCATACGCTTAATGACTTCGTCCTTTCCGAGGAAGGCAGCAAGCTCGTACATGTCAGGACCCTGTCCCTCGCCAACGAGAGCAACACGCCAAGGATTCCAAGGCTTGATGCCTGTCTGCTCTGTCCATGGGTCGATGACTGCCTTCATGCCTTCGACTGTGAAGTCCTCGATGCCCTCGATAACCGTAAGCATCTGTGCCATCTCGTCAGATGTTGTCTCCTTCCAGTTCTTCTTGATGAACTTGTCTTCCTTATCGAATGATGTTGGTGCTACGAAGAAGAACTTAGTGAGTGGCCAGAGGTCGCTAACGAATGAGATGTTACGCTTCTTCTTGTTACCCTGTCCGTCAACATACTCGATGACCTTCATCTTCATCATGCGTACAACCTCTGCCTCCTGCTCGGCTGTAGCATTGATGCCATTATCCTTGAGTATCTTGTCAAATGCTGGGCACCACTCCTTGTCATCCTGCTGGATGAGGTACTGGTGATTGAACCATGCAGCCTTGACGTAGTCGAACTTAGCACCTGCCTTTGAACACTTGCTGAGGTCGAAGAGCTTGACCATCTCGTCAAGTGACATAAGCTCCTGGTCATTACCTGGGTTCCATCCGAGGAGTGCAAGGAAATTGACAACTGCCTGTGGGAGGTAGCCCTTCTCACGGTAACCAGATGAAATCTCTCCGCTCTTTGGGTCGTGCCACTCAAGTGGGAACACAGGGAAACCGAGCTTGTCACCGTCACGCTTTGAGAGCTTACCATTACCCACTGGCTTGAGAAGAAGTGGGAGGTGAGCAAAGCGTGGCATTGTGTCTGCCCATCCGAATGCCTCGTAGAGGAGGACATGGAGAGGGGCACTTGGCAACCACTCTTCACCACGGATAACGTGAGTAACCTCCATGAGGTGGTCGTCCACAATATTAGCGAGGTGATATGTTGGAAGATCATCAGCACTCTTGTAGAGAACCTTGTCGTCGAGGATGCTTGAGTTGATAGTCACCTCACCACGGATAAGGTCGTCAACGAGTACGTCACGTCCCGGCTCAATCTTGAAACGGACAACATACTGTTCACCTGCTGCTATGAGAGCATCAACCTCCTCCTTAGAGAGTGTGAGGGAGTTGCGCATCATGCCACGAGTCTTGGCATCGTACTGGAAGTTCTCAATCTCAGCACGCTTCTTGTCAAGTTCCTCTGGAGTATCGAAGGCAATATAAGCCTTGCCGTTGTCAAGAAGAATCTTGACGTACTCACGATAGATGTCACGACGCTCACTCTGACGGTAAGGACCGTGATTGCCACCGAAGCTGACACCCTCGTCAAACTTGATGCCGAGCCACTTGAATGACTCGATGATATACTCCTCCGCTCCCGGAACGAAACGGTTGGAGTCAGTGTCCTCAATACGGAAGATGAGGTCACCACCATGCTGCTTAGCAAAAAGATAATTGTAAAGAGCAGTACGAACACCGCCGATATGAAGAGGTCCTGTTGGACTTGGTGCAAAACGCACACGAACATTTCTTTCCATAATAGTATTTTGTATTTTGACTGCAAAGATACGGAAATAAATTAAGAATTAAGAATTAAGAGTTAAGATTTAAGAGTAAGAGCCAAGAATTAAGAGTTAAGAGTTAAGAATTAAGAGTTATCTTTAGCAAATAAAGGACAAGCGGAACTGTCGCAACTGCAATTATAAACAATCAGGTCTGACCTGCGTTATTCCTGTTTCACAACACAAGTCAGACCTGACTAAGTTTACCCAATAAGAACATTCTCTATATTCTTTGTTTCCTTACTGAAGTTCATGCCAATGCGGATAATCTTCTGACCATTCAACTCAAAAGGAAGAGTATAGTGCTTGTCCTCTATCTGTGCAAGGGCTTCCTCTGCCGTTCCGTCAAGCTTGAATTCCATGACATAACAGAACTTAGGTGTCTGAAGCACAAGGTCTATGCGACCTTCACTCGTCATGTATTCCGCCTGAACATATATTCCTGCAAGCTTACAGATTACCCAAATGATA
>JAGCWG010000397.1 GCA_017961965.1 Bacteroidaceae bacterium
TGAGGCTGAGGCATGCAAGGAATCGGGCGAAGAGAAGGTTATCCTCTTCAACCTCTCAGGTCACGGACTCATCGACATGTCAGCCTACGACCAGTATCTCTCAGGATCCCTCCTCGACTTTGAGATTACAGAAGAAGACGTGAAGAAGAACATCGCAGAACTGGAGAAAGTCATCTAAAAGACTCACACAAAAAGAGCGTACAGCACGAAATATGTACGCTCTTTTTGTGTTTTTTTCAAACATTTTGCCTTTATCAGTTCTCTTTATAGCCACTAAAACATGAAAAACGAGGCAACACAAATACGTTATCCATGGATATTCAATATATTACATTCCATCCATCATAGCACATATTTTTCTATTGTCATTGACAAAAAATCAGTATATGTCGTTTCTTCCATGCCATGCTGGGCTAACAGCATCTGCGAAACTTAACGGAGAAACAATAATAAAGTAACTATGTAAGAGAAATATCCTGTTTACACTACTAAACAATATTAAACAGAAGCATCAACAATACAATTTGAAAGGAAACAAGGCAAAATATATAAAATTTATCATATATTTCAGTATTTTATTTTGCAGAATGTAAAAAATGATTTACCTTTGTGTCACAAAATAAAATGATACACTGTAAAAAATGAGCAAATTGATAAAAGTAGAGGGCTACAAGCAATTGCTTAACCCGATACAGACAGAACAGGGCATCAAGCAGATAAAGGACTTCTTTCAGGCTAACCTGTCAACAGCACTCCGTCTTCGCCGTGTCACAGCACCTTTGTTTGTGATGCGTGGTCTTGGAATCAACGATGACCTCAACGGAGTGGAACGTCCTGTATCTTTCCCTATCAAGGATATGGGCGACCAAGTAGCAGAAGTCGTTCACTCGCTTGCTAAATGGAAGCGCCTTATGCTTGGCGAATATGGTATAAAGCCAAGTTACGGACTATATACAGACATGAATGCCATACGTGGTGATGAGGAGCTCGACAATCTCCACTCACTTTACGTTGACCAGTGGGACTGGGAACGCACAATGACAGCAGAAGAACGCAACCTCACCTTCCTCAAGAAGATTGTGAAGTGCATCTACTTTGCTATCCGTCGAACAGAGTACCTCGTGAGTGAGACATTCCCACAAATTGAGCAGTTCCTTCCTGAAGAAATTCACTTTATCCATTCAGAGGAACTTCTACAGATGTATCCAGACCTCACTCCAAAGGAGCGCGAGGATGCAATCTGCAAAAAATACGGAGCTGTATTCATCATGGGTATTGGCGGTAAGCTCTCAAATGGCGAACCACATGACGGACGTGCCCCTGACTATGATGACTGGACAACACCAAACTCTGATGGTTACTATGGCTTGAACGGCGACATCATGATATGGTATCCTATACTTAACCGCGCCTTTGAGCTCAGTTCCATGGGTATCCGTGTTGACAAGGAAGCACTTCTCCGTCAGCTTGAGTTGACAGGAAAGGAAGACCGTAAAGAACTCTACTTCCACAAGAAGCTTCTTGCTGGCGAACTCCCACTCTCTATCGGCGGTGGTATTGGTCAAAGCCGTCTATGTATGGTGCTCCTTCACAAGGCACACATCGGAGAGATTCAAGCAAGTATCTGGCCAGAGGATATGCGTAAGGAATGCGCAGCCGCTGGAATGCCACTCATCTAAAAGCAAAGCGCATAAATATAAACATAACAAAAGCGAGCAAAACCGAATATGGATTTGCTCGCTTTTACTTTATCTTATCTAAAACAGATTCTTTTATTCAAACTTCATTGTGCGTGCTGGTGCACTTATACCAATGAAGAATGATGAACCGAATATGACGAGTGATGATACGAGAAGTGTCATGATATTAAGGAATACGACCTGCAACCAGTCAATATATACAGGTACAGAATCAAGATAATATACCGATGCATCCAACTTAACAACAGAGAAATGCTGTTGTACAATGCAGATGAGTAATCCAAGAATATTACCAAACAACATTCCTTTGCCCACGAGTATGACCGCATAATGGAAGAATACCTTACGCACTCCCATGTTTGTCATTCCAAGTGCCTTGAGAAGTCCTATCATGTTAATGCGTTCAAGCATGACAATAAGGAGACCTGACACAATGGTAAAACTGGAGATGAAGAGCATCAACACAAGTATCATCACCACATTCATGTCGAGCACGGACAACCATGAGAATGTGTGAGGCGACAGTTCCTTGATGGAGAATGCTCCATATATCACACCATTACGGTCACGTGAACCATAGATGATGCTATGCATATCAGCAGCCGTCTTCTGTACATTGTCGAAGTCCGCCACCTTCAATTCTATTCCTGATACCATGTCATTATCCCAGCCGTTGAGACGACGGACAGTATAGATGTCAGCAAGCACGTTTACCTTGTCATAGTCAACAAGATTTGTCTCATATATACCATATATATTAAGACGACGGGCACGCATACCAGTCTTCCCATCAAGGAAATAAGCATATACCTTATCGCCAAGATGAAGACCGAGGTCAGATGCAATCTTCTTGCTTATGAGAATATTGTTTGTTGACTTCTTACTGCTAAACTTTGGGACTGCACCTTCGACGAGGTATTTATGAAAGAATGTAGTGTCGTAGTCTTCACCTACGCCCTTGAATGTTACTCCACAGAAATCCTCTTCTGTCTTGAGTATTCCGAGTTTTGTGGCGTATGCCTGTCGGCTCTCTATGCCGTCGAACATATCAAGCACCTTGCGAAGCGAATCGTTATATAGTACAGGCATCATTTCAAACTGCTGTGTCTGTGTAAGACTGACTACCTGAATGTGAGAGCCAAAACCTATGACCTTGCTACTTACCTCACGCTTGAATCCGAGGACAACAGAGAGACTAACTATCATCACAGCAAGTCCGACTGCAATGCCAAGCATCGCTATACGTACAGCAGGGCGAGAAAATCGTTTCTCGCCCTCAGTATTTGAATATATTCGTCTTGCTATGAAACTGTACATAATATCAGCCCCCACTAACTCCCCCAAGGAGGAGGATGCCATCCGGAGCATTAGCAATAATAACAAATAATCAATCTAAAACGCCTCCCCTCGGGGAGGTTGGGAGGGGGCCTACCTTACTCCGTCCTACCTGGATAAGCCTCAAGTGCCTTGCGAAGTACGAAGAGTGCACGAATAAGGTCTTCCTTCTTCAGGACGTAAGCAATACGAACCTCGTTCTTTCCAGCTCCTGGTGTAGTATAGAATCCAGATGCTGGAGCCATCATGACTGTCTCACCCTCGTAGTTAAACTCAGAGAGACACCATGCACAGAACTTCTCACAGTCATCGACAGGAAGCTTTGCCAC
Organism: Bacteroidaceae bacterium; assembly: GCA_017961965.1. The sequence goes on from JAGCWG010000397.1 coordinate 3,365, forward strand.
AGTATAGAAAGCACCCATAGGAATTGGAGAATAAACTCCTGGTATGCGATTGAGACCGTCAATAAGACACTTACGACGCTCCACATACTCATCATACACCTCACGACTGTATTCCTCTGGTGCATCAAGGCTTGCCTCTGCCACAATCTGTCCGATAAGTGGTGGAGAGAGACGTGCCTGACAGAACTTCATGACTGCCTTACGAATCTCTTCATTCTTGGTGATAAGTGCTCCGATACGGATTCCGCACTCACTATATCTCTTACTGACAGAGTCAATAAGGACTACGTTATTCTCAATGCCTTCAAGGTGACACGCAGATATATAAGGTGAGCCAGTATAGATAAACTCACGATATACCTCGTCGGAGAACAGATAGAGGTCATACTTCTTGACGAGGTCACGTATCTGGTTCATCTCACGACGTGTGTAAAGATATCCCGTTGGGTTGTTCGGATTACAGATAAGGATGGCACGTGTGCGCTCGTTTATGAGTTCCTCGAACTTCTCAACCTTTGGAAGAGAGAATCCTTCATCGATGGTAGTGGCTATTGTACGGATAACCGCACCCGCCGAGATGGCGAATGCCATGTAGTTGGCGTATGCTGGTTCTGGCACAATAATCTCATCACCTGGGTTCAGACATGAGAGGAAAGCAAAGAGCACAGCCTCCGAACCACCACTTGTGATGATGATGTCGTCGGCAGTAAGATTGATGTCATACTTCTTGTAATAACCAACCAGCTTTTCCCTATATGAACGATATCCCTGGGAAGGACTATACTCAAGAATCTTTCTGTCGATATTCTTGATAGCATCAAGCGCAACCTGAGGAGTAGGAAGGTCAGGCTGTCCAATATTCAAATGATAGACATGGACACCACGCTTTTTTGCGTCTTCTGCAAGCGGAGCCAATTTTCGGATTGGCGAGCTTGGCATCTCTGTTCCGCGTATTGATATCTTTGGCATTTAAATGTATTTTATAGCTGTATGTGTAGTTTCGAAGCAGGGACTTCCCTGCGCATAAGTCGTGCAAAGATAAGGAATTTTATTGTGAAAGAGATTATATATGAATAAAAAATCGTAATTTTGCCGAAAATTTTAACAAAATGAAAGTAGGAATAATACAGCAGTCTTGTTCTGGCGATGTAAACGCCAACAAGGAGAAACTTGCAAACAATATCAGAAAAGTGGCAAAGGAAGGTGCAGAACTCGTGGTACTCCAAGAGCTTCACAACTCACTTTACTTCTGTCAGACAGAGAACACGCAACTATTCGACCTTGCTGAGCCAATACCCGGTCCATCAACCGAGTTCTATGGCGCAATAGCCAAGGAATGTGGCGTGGTTCTTGTCACATCACTCTTTGAGCGTAGAGCAGCAGGACTCTACCACAACACAGCCGTAGTATTTGAGAAAGACGGAACGATAGCAGGCAAATATCGCAAGATGCACATCCCTGATGATCCTGCATACTACGAGAAGTTCTACTTCACACCTGGCGACATGGGCTTCCGCCCAATACAGACAAGCGTCGGCAAGCTTGGCGTACAGGTATGTTGGGACCAATGGTATCCAGAAGGAGCACGTCTCATGGCACTTCAGGGAGCTGAGTTACTCATCTACCCTACTGCCATCGGATACGAGAGTTCGGACACAGAAGACGAGCAGGAACGCCAGCGTGAAGCATGGACAACCGTACAGAGAGGTCATGCGGTAGCCAACGGAATACCTGTGATTGCCGTCAACCGTACAGGTCATGAACCCGACCCATCAGGACAGACCAACGGCATACAGTTCTGGGGAAGCAGTTTCGTGGCAGGTCCACAAGGCGAGCTACTCTATCGTGCCCCAAAGGACGAAGAAACAAATCAAGTCATCGACATAGACATGAAGCGAAGCGAGAACGTAAGACGTTGGTGGCCATTCCTTCGTGACCGCAGAATAGAAGAGTTTGGAGGATTGACTAAAAGATTCATTGATTGAACAAAAAAACGCCCTGTACGGCTGGACGGAATAAGTCAGGCCGTACAGGGCGGAGTTTTTTAGAGCCCGCTCCCTGTCGGGAGCTAAAAACTTGTGTTTTCCATGCTTCTATGGGATTATAAAATTAAACCGTACAGGTCACATTTCGTTCATCTTCCGTTGCTCATTCGTTGTGACTTTTTTGTGTCTCTACTATTTCTCTGCTATAATAGTAGAGCCATAGTGGTACCACTTTGGAGTCACTTCGGTGTCATAGCGAAGTCATAACGGAGTCATGACATTAGTGGTTCGTAGCCAGTACGTTCGCGACGTATTTTCAACCTTTCACTTACCTTCCCCTTAGGTGTGCCTTATGTGTCTGTTCAGTTGCTAAGGGAAACTAAGGAGAACCTAAGGGAAACGTAAGGCGCACCTAACATGTAAGTCAGAAGAACTGAAAGAACCTTTCCAACTGTACACGTCGCCTTTTTTTAGAAGAGGGTGTGTCAAAATAGGCACACCCTCTTTGTCATGTGATTATAAATGCGTCATGTACAAACTGAAGCATTCGCGATGTCAATTGTGAACAGACAGAAAGCAAACAAAAAGGCGGAAGAGGGACGTAAATTTCACATTCTTCGTCAAAAAGAATGCGAAATATTTTGAAGCATAGAAAAATAATCGTACCTTTGCACCCGATTTATGCCGAAGGGGCTCAAACAAGAAAGTCACATAATGGCTTCGCCTCCCGGTCAAAACCGTTTAATAAATAATTAAAATGTACGCAATCGTAGAAATTAACGGTCAGCAGTTCAAGGCAGAGGAGGGCAAGAAGCTCTTCGTTCACCACATCAAGGATGTAGAAGCTGGTGCAACTGCTGAATTTGAGAAGGTATTGTTGGTTGACAACAACGGCACAGTAACTGTAGGTACACCTGTAGTTGAAGGCGCTAAGGTTGTTTGCGAAGTAGTTAGTCCACTCGTAAAGGGCGACAAGGTTCTTGTATTCCTCAAGCGTAGTCGTAAGGGTTACCGCAAGCTTAATGGTCACCGTGAGCAGTTCACAGAGTTGAAAATAAAGTCAGTTATTGCTTAATTACTAACA
>JAGCWG010000398.1 GCA_017961965.1 Bacteroidaceae bacterium
CACATCTTAATTGACAATTGACAATTCGCTTCGCGCAAAATGCTAACATTCGGCATTCAAACAAGCTTGATTGCTCTCATTTAATCGCATTTTTGATAATTTTGCTAATTCCTGTGTATTTCTCCTTCAATCAGTTAGTTTTGCTGTTTGTGGCTGTCAAGTGGGTACAAAAAAAAGGAGAGACGAAGCTCTCCTGATTGGGTGTGAGTAGATGGAATTTATGCATATACCTCTTCTTGACCTACCACTTGCAATATCGGAGCATCAAGTGCTTGTTCGATTGCTACAAGTGTGTCGATTGTGAAGTTGTGTGTGCCACGCATCCATTTGCTGATCTCGGCTTCTTTCTTGCCGAGTTGCAGGGCTAGGTCTTTCTGCCGCAAGCCCTTTTCTTTGAGAATCTCATGAATACGGTCAACTATCTGGAACGAAAGGTCTACACGCTCCCGAACCTCTGGATTGACCTTCTTTCGCCTTGCTTCTAATATGCTACTCCTTTTCATTTCGTGTAAATTTTAAGTCGCCAATAATTTCTTTGTCTACCAGTACCAACGAGCCGTCGTTCATGCGAGATGAGATAAATCGACTCGTGTCAATTAAAAGTTTTACGTAAGGAGCCAAATCTTCGCTCTCCTGCCACTTTGCTGTATCCTTGACTCCTCCATTGCCAAAAACCAATATCTTGTCAGATAGTCGCAGACAGTACAGACGTACCTTATTGCCTACGTCTATTGGAATCACTCCCACACCATCGCCATATCGTCCTTCCGGTCGGAAATACCGCTCTAATGCCCCTATCTCTGCAATTTTGTCCATCCATGCTAAAATTACATCAATCTCCTCATCATATTCGCAGCCTATGGGGAATTTCTCAAAGAAAGACTCCAGTTCCGTCAACTCCTTGCCCTCAATGTGGATGCTGTAGAAGTTGACATGCTCATATTCCTCAACCAGTTCAATGGTATAATTCTGTTTCATACTTAACTTTTAAGTTATCACGCTGCAAAGTTAAACACTTTATTTGAAACAACCAAACAAAATGTAAAAAAAGTATAAATAAGGCAACTATTTTGATTGTACAGGCTATGATATACCTTATTATTAATGGAAATGAATGTCATAGTCATAGTCATTTTCAGTCAAAGTCGGTTTTTAAGTATCAGAAATCGAGTTTGACTATGACGGACTATGACGGACTATGACTGCAGAAAATTAGGTTAAGAGTTTAAATGTTTAAGAGGTTAAACAATATGTGCCCCTATAGGGCTGTAGGGAATGATTATTCCGAAATGACAGGGTTCTACCCTATCCTGAATTATTTCGACCCGTTGGGGCTTTTATAAACTAGACATCCTTCTAAAAATACATGGGGAAAAGAATCCTTTTTGCAGAAAACCTACTTATTACCGAATGGTGAAAAACACAGAGACTGACGAGGGAGTACCTCAACCTTACCTCAAGGTTAACACTGGTAAAACAGTAGAGCTAAACAAGAGGAAAACAGGGAGCAAAAAAAACAATCAGTGCACAGACATGCGCTGATTGCTAATAATTCTCTCCTTTTGCAGGAACAAAGGGAGGTTTTAGTTTCCTGTCAAGATCTTCGTGATGAGTGCACCCACGTCTGTTACAGAGATAGTGCCGTCACCATTCAAATCTGCAGCATCCTCATTGAATCCTACTGGGTTCTGACCGAGGATGAAGCTGATCGTCATTCCCACATCAGTTACAGATATTGATCCGTCACCGTTCACGTCGCCAAGAATATACGTTTGCAGGTTGCACTTAGCTGTAACATCTTGGAATTTAACTTCCTTAATCGATGAAGTGGTAAAACGGATATTGGTAATTTCAATATCTTTCGGGCCAATGAAACCTTCGTCAACAGCTAAAGACATGAGTAGAATATTACCTGACTGACCTGTGAAAGGTTGGTTGTCTGATGAAAAAACCAACACACGCATGGCACCATCACTTAAGGTCGAGAAAGTAAGCGAATGAGTTGCTGTAGCCCTACTACTCAACTTGAACCCTTGTGAATCCTGTGTCTGCACTAAGGTTACTCCTTCGGGCAGGGTGATGTCCAACTGAAAAGCTGTATAGGTCTCCGAGTTATTCAACTGAATGGCCACTTGCGTCGTCTTGCCTGGCGCCAAATTCACATCTTTAAGAATCAGACCATCATCGGCATACAGGCTGACTGAACCCGTCAGCCATGTATACAGAATCAGTATAGATGTCCACAGCCAAGATTTATGAATTGGAGTTCTTTGCATAATGGTTGAATTACTTAATGATAAACTTCTTTCCACTAATCACATAGACACCTGGAGTCTCGACGAAGATGCGATTCTCGCCTGCCTTTAATTGAAGTGTGCGTGACTTGCCATCGAGAGAGATAAGTCGGGTCGTCATACTCTTCGGTGAGTTGATAATGATTTCACGTCCTTCTGCACCAATCTTGATTTGATCAGCTGCGATGAAGTTGATACTTGTTGGATCACCGATATTGACATACGCATTGGTCTCAGGAGCCAAATACTCTGTGCGGTCTGAGCTATTGATGAGACGCACATCACTTAAACGGATGTCTGCTGTACCCAACATTGCCATTTCGTCCGCTTCAAGTGTCAGAGAGAGGACACCTTCTTCAGAATCATTGAATGCAGCATTCTGTATTGAGTAAGCAACGATTCTCAATGCACCATTATTGATGTACTCTGCAGAAAGGACATGACTGGAAGTCTTTCGTCCTGTCAATGCCAACAACATGTTTCCTGCGTCATCTTTTGCCACATTAATACCTTCTGGCAGATAGAGGTCACACTGGAATGCTGTGTATCCAACACTGTTATCCATCTTCAACTCTACTGTAGTCTGCTGACCGGCTGTGATGCTGAAATCGTTGAAGAATAGTTTGTCAGTGGTCTGAGAAGCTGATCTATTTGTTCTTTCAGTATAGCTTGCAGCTCGATTCGTACGATTCAGGATGATGTCTACAGTTGCAGTAACATCGGCAATGGTAATCTGACCATCCTTGTTTGCATCTGCTGCTTTCTGAATGAAGCGGTCACTATAACGTTCCAATAACTTCTCTACAGTATTGGCAACATCAGTGATGCTCACATCTCCACTACCATTACTGTCGCCAAGCGGATAATCCTTCAAACTGAAGTGGATGGTGTGGTTTGGAACGGCAAAGTCGAAGTTGTTCGGTCCGGAGACATGGATGTTACGAATATCAACGTCGTAGTTTCCGACTTCTCTGCCTGTATTGAATTGCAGCCAGAGCAAATCACCATCGCTGTTCTGGAACTGATTGCCATCCTGCGAATAAACAATCACGCGAATGCCTCCGTCCGACATAGGAGCAGCCGCAACGCTGTGTCCGTTAGTACGTTCGGTTGTCTGAATGCCGTAGTTTCCATACCAATCTGGCATTTCCACACCACTTGGCATGTAAACATCAAACTGAATATCGCGTGCCTCGCCCTCATTATGGAGAGCAAGTGGTATAGTTACACTATTCTCTACGTAGTTCTCAACGGTGTTATCCATCACAATCCAGTAATTGTTCGACATGATAACAATCTGACAAGTCTGTTCGAAACCACCATCAATGGTCTTTCCTGTGATTTCTGCACGTCCTGGTGCCAGACCAGTAATGATACCATCGCTGTTCACTGTAGCTACGCTTTCGTCGCTACTTGTCCATTCAATGCTCTTGTTGGTTGCATTGGTTGGATATACCGCATATCTCAACTGACGGTTCTCGCCTTTCTTCACAGCCACGTCATCGTCGAGCATACGGAGTTCCCTTACATGGATGTCACCCACTACGTTCACCTGTACTTCAAATGATGATGCGTCCGTAACACCTGGTGTTTCGTAAGTACCATTCACCATCTGGTTGGTAACGTCTTGGCCATTGAAGAGCACCTTTGCAATCTGTACATTCTCATCAGGGTTCACCTTGAAGATAGCAGATTCATTTTCCTGTACATACAGGCTTGAACCGTCCTTAACTTTAGAACCTGTCTGTGATGCGCCAGACGCACGACGTGAAACATAATTAACATTTTCTGAGTCGTTGTTCATGAGGAAGAGGTTTGCACCTTCACCTACCTTCACATCGATGCTCTTACGCATGGAAACAAACTCACCCCATTGTGCAGCTGACAGGTAGTCTTCGAACGTTCCTGTTGGAATGGAGAGCACACAGCGGTCGGTGTGTACACGACGGAACACATATTCACCCAAATCGGCAGGTTTCAATGCCTCGACGGTGAGGTTAGCCAACTTGCGGCATTCAGCAAACGCATACTCACGAATCCAGTTAAGATTCTTCGGCAAGTAAACGGTCTCCAAGCTTGAACATCCATAGAACGCATAACCTTCGATGGTGCCCAACTCTTTACAATCGCTCAGGTTGACTGATCGCAATGACGTACAGTTCCGGAATGCGTTCCAGTTAATTACTAACAACGTGCTTGGGAATTCTATGCCATCCAGACTTGAGCAGTCAATAAACGCTTCGTTGTCGATGCGGTCAAGCGTCGGTGGCAACAAGACCGTTTTCAGTGATGTACAACCAGCAAAGGTACGATAAGGAATCTCATCGAGGAAGTCAGGCTGCGACATATCTACCGTCTCAATCTTCGAACAGTTCTCGAAGCAAGCACCAGCTGACGAGCCATACTCCTCAGATCCCATGAACATATAGAAGTCGCGGTTGAACTTCACAGTTCCGTAGAGACGACTACAGTTGGCAAACGCACGTTCGCCTAATGATTGGAAGTCACGAGGCAGCGTAATCTCCTGTGCCAAAGAAGAACATCCCTCGAAAGCATAGCCTTGGATAACCTCCAGATTTTCGTTTATCACAACCTCTTCAAGTGAGTTACATCCTTCGAATGCAGCCCATCCGATGAATTTCAATCCGTCTGGTAATTTCAGAGAACCTTTCAAGGATGAACAACCACGGAATGCGTCGTGTTCGATGCGTAGGAGCGAAGCCGGCAGCTTCACGTTCGTCAGCACCTTCTTGTCGAGAATGGCATTTTCTGGAATTACACTCACCTCTGCATCCTCTATATCAAGGTCGAATAGCACCGTCATGTTTGATCGTATGACGGCAAAGTCCTGAGGACCAAGCGGGCCATGCACTTTCAAGTGGGTAACGGTAGCAGGAGAAACGCCTTTCTGCTGGTAGATGTCAACAGCAAGGTTTCCTTCGTTGCTTACAGTAACTTCTGCATGTACCTCCTTGTCAAGAATAATTTTATCTTCCCAAACTGCAGCATCCTTATATGTATCAGCATAACCTTCAGGTACGAAAGCAGCATACCACGATTCCGACATCGAGTTGCCGCTCAATGTTGGAGGCACGATAGCTTCGCTCTTGATAATAGTAATCTGCGTACTTTCAAAAGCACGTTCATCAATGCTCTTAAAGTCAGGACCTAATTCCAGCACGCCACTCAACTTGTAATTCCAACCAAAAGCCTCCTTGCCAATAGTTACAAGCGTTTGAGGCATTTTTACACTTTCCAGTGAGTAGCATTCCACAAATGCACGTTCTTGAATATTTTGCAGTTGTGTTTTTGACAAATCAATGGATGTTAGGTTATGACAATAGCTGAAAACAGAGCTTCCCAATTGTTCTAATGAACTTGGGAATAGTACCTCTGTCAGTCCTTCACAACCTTGGAATGCGTCATTACCAATCCTGGTCAATTGTTGCATTCCGCTCAAATCCAACTTTTGAAGTTTGGTGTAGGCGAATGCACGATCGCCAATGTTCTGCAAGCTACTTGGGAAATTGATAACAGACAACGAATTACAATCGCTAAACACACTATTGTTGATGGCTGTCAGACCTTCGGGAAGTGACACCTCAATCAACTCTTTGCAATTATTGAATGCATACTCTCCAATACTTTGTAAATCAGTCAGTCCGCTCAAATCAATCTTTTGAAGCTTCGTGTTGTTGAATGTCCATCCTCCTATATTCTGCAAGCCGCTTGGGAAGTTGATAGTTGTCAAAGACGTACAATCATTGAAAGTGCTGGTATTTAAGGATGTCAAGCCTTCTGGAAGCGACACCTCTGTCAACTCTTTGCAATTATTGAATGCATACTCTCCAATACTTTGTAAATCAGTCAGTCCGCTCAAATCAATCTTTTGAAGCTTCGTGTTGTTGAATGTCCATCCTCCTATATTCTGCAAGCTACTTGGGAAGTTGACAGTTGTCAATGATGTACAATCACTGAACGCATTGTTAGTGATGGTAATTAGTCCTTCTGGTAATGTAACCTTTACCAAGTTGCCACACTGATAGAAAGTATTATCCAGCGTATTTAGATTTGTACACTCAGAGAGGTCTATCTCTGTCAATGAGCTTTGATAGAATGTGTCTCCAAGCCTGGTCAGCGATTGCGGGAACTTGATGTTTTCCAAGTTCTTCACCTGATAGAACTCACCACCAAGTTCAGTTATTTTTGTATTACTCAAGTCTATTACTCGGAGGCTCGTCTGAGCAAAAGTTCTTCCTTCAAACCCTTCCAACTGAGTCAGTTCGGCAAAGTTCACTTCTGTCAGATTATTACAGCCGGCAAAGGCAAAGCCGCCAATGCGATGTGTATTTTCTGGCAGACGGACACTTGTCAACGAACGTTTACCTACAGAGTTACTCCACCAATCTGCTGTTGTACAGAAAGCCTGATAAGGAATATACTCGGTCTCAGCCTCCCAAAGGTCTATCTCTGACAGCTGTGGCATTTCGTCACGCATCGTATAGAAGTCCTGCTCCCAAATTGGTCCTTTGACAATAAGCTTCGTCACATTCTCCTTCTGTGCGCTAGTCAGCATGTTCGTAAGATTACCTCCGTCTTCCATGACCACTGCAATCTCGGACATCAAACGGAAGGCAACCTCAAGTCGAGCATCCGCATCGACATCCTTAATCGTCAGATTTCCGTCTGCGTCCAACTCACTTATTACGGACTTTCCGTTGAGTTTCACTACATCCACTGCACAGTACTGTTCGGGCTTAATTGCAAACACTGCATCCTGACCCTTAGGCAACAGAATTGAAGTCTCAGGTAGCAAAGTTGTGTTCTTGTATTCAACAATACCGCCTTCGCCTGTGCTGACATTATAGGTTGCGAAATCGCCCGTTGCACCAGCAGTACCGAAGGTAATTGCCAGTGTTGCATTCGCAATGATGGCAGGTGTAACGTATGTGGTTCCGCCATTCTGTACAACGCTCTCCATTCCATTGAAGCTGATTGCACTGACAACATTGCCCTCAGCAGGTTCCAAGGTAAAGTTCAATGTAGCAAGACTATCAACAGTAAGTGTCTGGTTGGCAGTATAAACCAATGAGCCGAGCTTCGCTTGACCGTTACCTGCAATCTGTAATTGCAAATTGAATTGGTTGGCAGCAAAGGCTACAGCAAGTTTACCGCCAAGCTGATCACCGTTAAGAGTAAACTGATTGTTGGCAAATGGAATATCAACACCGTCCAATGTGACTGCATCTGCATGCCAGCCTGCATTCGGAACAATATCGAACGTAGCAGTACTCCCCTTTGGGAAGAACATGGTCTTACCCATCAATGTCTGTGCGTCAGCACGTACCCTACCCTGCTCGCCAACAGTTACCTGCATACCATATTCCTTCACTTTAGAAAAGTCAGACCAGTATTCAGCCTCAGCATACGCATTTTTTGAACCCATCGGAACATAAAGCGTACATTGGTCTGTATCGATACTTCTTAAAGAACGGTCATCACCGATACCAAAAGGTTCTGTACGGCTCACATAAAGGCGTTCCAATGTGGTAGGAAGCACGTCTTCACCACCAATATATGAGACAGCAGCAGGAAGACGAAGCTCTGTAAGGGGAGCATCCTTCAATGCCCTATCATACATCTGATATTCACCTTTCTCTGGCAAAGTCAACGAAGTGACCTCACCGAATGTATTGTCATGGAATTGACACCGTAACTCACACTGGCTTAAATCAAAACTGCGAACAGAAGAACCTGAGAACGTTGCCCACCAACCAATGTCGTAGAGAGATGCAGGCATCA
>JAGCWG010000399.1 GCA_017961965.1 Bacteroidaceae bacterium
AAACATCCAGGTACAACACCTCGCAATAGATGGCAAAACAGAAGAAGCACTTCAACTTGCAGCTACACTTCCTTATCTTGAGTGTCAGAACCTAAAGGTTGACATCTATATGCATACCAACCGCTGGAAGGAAGCATTCTACTGTCAGAAAGAACTGAATACGCACTACGACTCTTTGAACTATGCAGGTAATGAGAACAACATGAGGGAGATAAACGTAGAGATGGACCATCTGTACAAGACAACACAACAGGAGAAGAAGATAGCAGCACTACGCTACCACGTCTCAATTGGTTTCCTTCTTTTCCTCATCATCCTCGGTACATGTACATACTTCATACATCGTAACATTATCATATCAAAGAACAACAAGGCACTCGCAGCTAACCTTGACAAGATACTTGAGTACAAGGCACTGCTCATGGATAAATATACGACGAATGAAGAAGACTGTAAGACACCTGACGCTGTAAATGATGATAAGAAGCAAGAAACAACAGACGAGAAATACAACTTTAATGAAGATGTCTCCAGATATCTTCACGAACTTACTACACGTCACTTGTTCACAAATCCAGACTTCGACAGGAACGCATTGTTGTCAGAATTGAACATCCATCGTTCAAGCTTCTTCAACGACTTTGAACGACAGACAGGATTAAGTATATCCAAATTCATCCTGAAGATGAGAATGGAATACGCAGCCCAACTTATCAAGGACAACCCAGAATATACACTTGAAGCAATTGCCACGGACAGCGGAATCCTAAGCCGAACAACATTCTACAGAAACTTCACAAACTACTTCGGTATCACTCCAAGTGCATATAGGAACGAACACGGGCAGAACAACTAATTACACTCAGGAAGCAATCACGGCAATTAAGTCCAAGACAAACTTTATGTTTTTCACACGTTTGTATTTTTTTGAAACACTCTGTATCAAAATTGAAACAAGCAATACACCATAGTGCAAGTAGGATTGCTATAATAGGAGTAACTTTGCTACGAAAATATAATCAGGTGGCACTATTGGGGTAAAATCCATAACCAAAGCCACACTGAAACTTCCCAAAGACAGCAATAATGATTAGACTTAATTTGGTTATAAAAAATAATTGCTTATAGATTTGGTAATAACAAGAACAGGGTTATTTTTAGTGTATTAAGGGTTATGGAACTATTAGAAAGGCAATGACGTGAGTCATTGCCTTCCTCTTTGAATACGTATATCCGTGGCAATGGGAAAACATCGGGTACATGACACACATCATCCTACGATTTTTCGTCAAGGCACAAATGAATTGTATTTTTTATCCATGTTTTCTGAAGAAATACCAGTTAAAGGGGAATATATAATTATAGTTTTTCGTATCTTTGCACAACTTTGTATTTTACACAAATAAATCACGAGATGAAGACAGGACTTGTACTTGAAGGCGGCGGAATGAGAGGCCTCTTCTCCGAGGGTGTGTTTGACGTTCTTCTGGAGAACGGAATCATGCTTGACGCTCTTGTGGGAGTGTCGGCAGGGGTATTGTTTGGCTGCAACTACAAGTCGGGACAGATTGGCAGAGGCGTGCGTTACAACACACGATTTGCCAAAGACCCAAGGTACATGAGCGTGCGTTCGCTCCTCACCACGGGCAATTACGTTAATGAGGATTTTGCCTACGGAGAGATGCCTCTGAAACTCGACAAGTTTGACTTTGAGGCGTTCAACGCCAACGACATGGAGTTTCATATCGTGTGTACGGACATCGTTACGGGAGAACCCGTGTATAAGAAATACGTCAAGGCTGACGAGTCGCTTATGGATTGGATGCGTGCCTCTGGTTCCATGCCACTTGTGTCGAAGCCTGTTGTACTTGAAGGTCATACGATGCTCGACGGAGGAATTGTGAACAGCATTCCTCTTGAGTATGCACAAAGCGTAGGTCTGGAGAAGAACATAGTGGTTCTGACTCAGCCGAGAGGGTATCAGAAGAAGCCATTCAAGGCAACATGGCTCTTCCGTATGTTCGTGAAAAAATATCCGAAGGTGGCAGAGAAGATGGCTGTGCGTCATGAGATGTACAACAAGCAGTTGGAGTACGTGTATGGTGAGGCAGATAAGGGCAATGTGTGGCTCATCATTCCTGCCGAGCCTCTTACCCTCGGGCGTGTGGAGGGTAATCCCGACACGATGCGCCATTGTTACGAGATGGGACGCAGGAAGGCTCTGTCTATGATAGATGAGATAAAGAGTTTCTGCTCCACAACATCCAAAGGAGAAGACCATTCGGATAGATAGGTCGTGGAAATATTGGAATAGGTAATCAGATTAAGAAAGAATA
>JAGCWG010000400.1 GCA_017961965.1 Bacteroidaceae bacterium
CGCATCACCACAAAACATCTGCCCGACTATCCTGCAAAGGATGACAACGACCGCTTCAACTATAACGACTTCCGTGCCGACAGCGCAATAGTCATCGGCTGTTACGCCGAGCTTTCGGAAGCCGACAAGAAGACGCTTGCCAAAGGAAAGACACTTGATTCTTTCATCAGTTTCGAATGGATGCGTGACAGCGAGGAAATGTATGACAAATACAATATCAAGGTCGATTCTGTTGGACGTTTCCGTCAAGCATTCTCTTTACCAGAAGGATGTAACAATGTCTTTATAGACGGAGAAAGTTACCTGCTTGAACCAGGAGAAACATATTTCCTTTACAAGAATCTGGAGACTGGACAAATCTTTATGATGGGAAAGAACGCACGTTTTCAGAATGAGTTCCTGTCTCATGGCACATACGTCAAAGACGATTTCAATTTGCTTTACCAGCGAAAGGATACCACATACGAACAGATGGTGGAAACTATACGACTTGCGGACGAAGTCCTCAAGAAAAAATATAAAGAGTGCGACAGTCTGTTTGCAGCACATCCTACCCTCTCTGCACGTTACCGTAAATATGCAAGGAAATACGTTGACGTTAAGTACTTAAGAGGTATCAATTATATGGACAAACATAAATCTAAAGAAGGAAAAGAATATGTCATAGACTATGTCTTAAGCAATCTATGGAACAACAGAGCTGATGACATGTACTCAATATTCGATTTCGGTTATCCATACAAAACATTTGTAAATGAATACCGATTAAGCATCTTGCCAGAATCGTTCCGCATTGAAGCAACCAACGAAGAGGAGGCACAACGTGAGTTCCACAGAATAACAGAAACAGAACCAACAAGGAAAGTCGCAGAATCAATCTGTACAGACCCTGTCATCAAATCCTTGTTTGTAATGCGCAATCTGGCTTCAAACATAGAGTCCAACATCACCCCAATGACACCTGATGACGAACAACTACTCAACGACTACATAACGATACCTGCCCTAAAGGAATATGTACTCAAACGAAACGATAAGGCAAAGAAAGTCAAGATAGGCGAAGTAAACTTCTCAAAGAAATATGTCAAGGAGGAAGACCTGAAGGACATAACGGACGGCAAGGCTCTAATAGAGAAGATTATCGAACCGTTCAAGGGTCAGTACGTACTCATTGACATATGGGGTACATGGTGCAGTCCTTGTAAGGAGGCAATCAAGAATTCGCACAAGGACAAGGAGGAACTGAAGGATTACGACATCGTATATATATACCTTGCCAACAATAGTCCGAAACGCCAATGGAAGTCATTCATCAATGGCTGCAATGCCGTAGGCGAGAACTGCGTGCACTACAATCTTCCACCAGAGCAGCAGGAGGCTATAGAGCGTTACTTCGATGTGAGAACATTTCCTACATACAAGTTGTACGACAAGGGTGGTAAACTCGTCAACGAGAATTTTGACGCACGTAACACTGATACTCTCAAAGCCGTCATCAACAGACAAAAGTAAGGAAGTCACTTTCTCCTACAATCACACAAAGGCAAAGCAAGTATTCATTGCTTTGCCTTTGTGTGTTTAATGCCTACGACATTCTATGCGTGTAAGGATTAGCTTATTCAACTTCCGCAAGCTACAGGGACGCAGCCTTTGAGCTATATGTTCAAAGGTTAATCGGTTCATTTAACAGGAATGTTATTAACTGTTTCTACCCTCTCTACGCAAACATCATATAGAACTTAAGTCAGAAAAAAGAGTTTTTTTGCTTTTCTTCTGCAAAAATACGTTTTTCACTTATCATCCGCTCTATTTTTCGTTCATTTTTCCATTCTGCGCCTGCTCTTTTTCTCTCTTTTCCATAAATTGTCCTAATGTTCATAGTCAATACTTAGTCTCTACTTAGTCAGTACTTAGTCTCTACTTAGAGACTACTTAATCTATCATTTTTCTCCTTAATTTTGAGTTTTTATGTTCTTGTGGCTATCACTTACACAAAAAAGATTATCAATTTAGCTTCCGCCAGAAAGACGAACTTTTTAAAAAGGTTCTACGGAAAAAACAAAAAAACGAATGATAGCAATTGGCTACCATTCGTTAATCTGTCTGAATGAGAAGGAAGCTGTCCCTTGGCGAATGCACACGACTGCTTGGGGAACGACCTTCGTCCCGAACGTTTTTCAACTTTTCTATTCACGCTTTTGCTATGCGGAAAAGATAATACACGAGAAGACATAACCCCATTATGCTCCTCACGATTTCAGTAAAGATGTTAGCACTCTGTTTCATAACCTTAATTCTTTTTGGTATTCTCTCTTGGTATTTTTTCTACGGTTCACCGGCATTCGCTATTAAAGGAATTATCACGGGAACATGGAAAGGAAGAGATGTAAGTGAATCTACTATTTTTTCTTTATTCACGACAAAATTACCACTTTAAAGCAAGATGGCAATACAGAAAGTGAATATTTCTGTTTGTAAAATAAAAA
>JAGCWG010000042.1 GCA_017961965.1 Bacteroidaceae bacterium
AGTAATGAACACAGAAAAGGGATGCGTCGTTGTGACGCATCCCTCAGCGTGATGGATTATATGAGTTGTCATTACTGAATCTCAATAACCGTATTTTCTTTTTCCTTCTCGGCTTCTGTCATTTTAGGAATGTCGATGGTGAGTATTCCGTCGTTGACACTGGCTGAGATATTGTCCTTCTCAACATGCTCTGGCAATGTGAGAACTTGTTCAAACTTTGAGTATGAGAACTCGCGACGAAGATACTTCATATTGTTCTTTGCCTCCTGATCGTCATTATTGGATGATGAGTCAGTCTTAGCTTCCATACTGATTACAAGGTCTCCGTCCTGAGTGACGTGAACATTGAAGTTCTCTTTCTTCATGCCAGGAGCAGCAACTTCTACTTTGTACTCTTTGTCGTCCTCAGATACGTTGATGGCAGGTGTAGTGCCATAGGCTTTAGTAGGCATCCATGTGTTGTCATCAAAGAAATCATTGAAAATGGTTGGAAGCCAACCTTGATTACGTGAATAAACTGGTAACATAATAAAACCTCCTATAATTAAAAAGTTTATAATTTATTTATGATTTCAAGTATATGCTTCAAGAAACAAGATAATCTTAAATCTTTCGTTCCAATTTATACGTTTCGGATGCTTGTCCCGAAGGTATATATTAGAAATTATTGATCCTCGATTTGGAATCTTTGTCCTTTCGGCGTTACGCCTATATAAGTGCAATAGTCATTCCAAGCATGACAGTTTGTCTGCGTTTTTAAACTTTGTTAAACCATTTTAAACATTGTACTCGATATTTTAAACTTCCCCCTTGATATTTAATATATGTTTAACATTACATGTCTGTTTGATGATGTATATTTGTCAGTTTCAGCATGACAAGATGACACATGTAATGCCAAAAAGGTCGTGACAGAGTATTCTATCACGACCTAAAGCATTTTTAAGTATAAATTATTAGTCCGAAGCTCTATACAATAGTTTACAAGCAAAGCTTACAACTAATTTTTAACAGACTTCATTGAACTAAGTTATCTTGTTTTTATTTCTTAATCAACTTTCTTACAGAACCGTCTGCCATCTTGATGATGTTAATTCCCTTCTGGAGTTCGTTGACCTGTACGCCTGATGTGTTGTAGATTACGACTGGCTCAGATACTGTGTTAGAGATTTCCTTCACAGCAGTTGGATCGTAAGTATCCTCTGGGAGAGCATCATGAGTGTAGTAATCAATGTTGAGGATATGACAGAAGCCTGTTGCTGGAGCAGGAAGAGTAGCTGTCAAAAGGTTGTCTGTTGGAGCGACAAATACGAGTGTCTGTACAAGTGGCTTAGTGTTGTCCTCTGCATCGTATGTAAGGTAGTTTGAACCACCGCCAGCACCAATAGTGATGATTACGATTTCACCTGCCTTAACAACAGAACGGTCGAATGTCAATGTTGGACGTGACATACATGTGAGTCCGAGGTTGAAGTTGCCAAGGTAGTTAAGAATCTGTGATGCGTTCTTTGAGTTTGGTGGACAGTCGAGAGAGAGTCCCTCTGGAAGTACTAACTTCAAGCCGTCAGAATAGTGATATGTATAAGTGTATGTGTCACCTTCGAGGACAGAGTCCTTTACAACATCGAGAGTTGCACGCATACGGTTGCTTGCGCCATCCCATGACCATCCGCTATTGAGATATACTGGTGTAGCATTTTCAAGGTCTGTATTGTCGAATGCTGTACCAATCTGATACTCCTCGGCTGTGTAGTACTTCTTTTCACCATCTACCTCGATGTAGCACTTCTCGATAAACTTGCCCTGAAGCTTATTCTTTGTATCTTCTGATGGCTGAGTGAAGTCAACGTCGTGACCTTCAGCTGCAGCATTCTTGCGAGCGATTACTACACCTGGGTAGTCAACCTCGATTGTTGTTGCATTCTCTGTATAACCGACAGCTGTAGCCGTTACTTTTGCATTTTTCTTGACGGAGAATTCATAACCGACAGTTGCATCCTCAATGAAGAGGTTGTCATCATCACCAGAAATGACAAACTTAGTCTCAACACCTTCGAGAGTGTTGTTTGTCCACTCAATCTTATACGTACGATATTCCTCGTTGAATCCAATGAGTGTAAGGACTGGAGCGTTGAGAACAATCTCGCCTACCTCAATCTCGAA
Organism: Bacteroidaceae bacterium; assembly: GCA_017961965.1. The sequence goes on from JAGCWG010000042.1 coordinate 2,164, forward strand.
GCGTACAGGTTCAGACTTAGCACCAGTAGCCGATACCGTAACAGCCTCGACTGTTACCTTGCCATCCTCATTGTAGTCCTCATCGTGTGATACACTAAGACCTTCGCCATCATATTCTTCCTCTGGCTCTGTGTATCCCTCTTCCTCTGGAAAACCGTAAAGGACGTGGCACTTTTCTTCAAATGTTGACTCGCCACAAGTGAGTTCAATGTCACGCATATCGCCCCTTACACCTTTTAGTCTATATGATGGAGTTGAAACGCTCTCTTCTGCGTTAGCATCAATCCAGATCTGGAGTCCTTGAATGGAAGCAGTCTTACCCATGGCAATGTAGAGAGGGCCATCTACAACAACGCGGAAGTAGCGGAAAGCATCTACATTAGGATTAGGCTTTGGTTCCTGATCTGTTCCTTCATTGCCTTCGGTAGAGCCCTCACCTTCTGGCAAAGGAAGAGCCTCCTGTGCTGAGTGGATAGAATCTGTGATTTCCATTACCACGTCTTCCTTATCGTGGTTAGAGAGGTATGAAATGGTCCATGCAGGCATCTTACCATCAGGACTTTCCTTCTGAATACGGCAGGCATTCACAGCATAGTCATGGATCTTCACATCCTCGTATGTCGTTCCGTCTGCCGAATAGATACGCTCAGCAAGTTTCTCTGCAGCCGCGCCATTCTGTCTGCAGACAATCTGACCTTTCTTTAGACCAGTGAGGATGACATAACGGATACCATTCTTGTTGTTGTAGAGTCCACCCTTACTTTTATTGAACTCAATATTTCCGATACCCATGTACCAGCCTTC
>JAGCWG010000401.1 GCA_017961965.1 Bacteroidaceae bacterium
TCTTGACTCATAGACCATCCACCTCCGTCAAAATGTGCCTTTGATGTTCCGTTGCTCTTGCCTAACTTAAATCTCATCTGTTCACCTTCGTCAGGATAAATTCCGATGATATCATTATCAGACCAGCTGAAAGCCAAGCCAGAAGACTCGTATACTAATGAAGTTCTTGTGCTGGCACTTGTTTCAAAGTCATATTTGAAATCCTTTACGTTGCATGAAATCTTTGGTTGCTCTTTTTTTTCGGGTAGGTTGATTTCTTCTTTTGAGGTACAAGCAACTAATGCAAGTGTACCCAAGAGGAAAGGTAAATAATTTTTCATACCATTAATCCATTGAGTCGAAGTCTGTCTTTCTTTCCCTTGCTGGTTGCATAGGGATATTGCTTCCGTTGAAATCTACGCTTTTTACACTACCAGCAAGAATACTTGCACGAATCTTTGCGTTCCTTACAACAGTTGAAGGAAACTCGTAATTTGATTTTTTCATCTTTAGAAGTTTTGTTTTTTATAAATTAAGGTTGTTTTCAATATGTTTTTTGAAGCATTCCTTAAATTGGTTATTATTCAATACTGCAAAGGTATGGCTTTTTGACTTTTTCTCCAAAAATATAGCGATATTCTTCCTTTCGTGTTTTTAACTTAACGTGAGTTCGACGAAAATACTTTAGAATAAAGTAAGCTGTCTGTCATTCCTGCAATCCACAGTCTCAACTCTTATGGTAGGCTTCTTGGGGAAGAAGCAGTATGCCGCCAATGCTCCAAGCAGATTGACCATGAAGTTGTCGAAGCACCTGTGCCTTGAATGCTCTACTTGGGCAATGTTCTTGAGCTCATCGTTCACAGTCTCTATGATGGCTCTTTTCCTTAGTAGCAATTTGTCTGATACAGACATCATCGCACCTTTCATGTTGTTCTTGAGTTTTGTTATAAGCTGTATGCCATCGACAAACAGTTTCTCGAAAAGATTCTTGCCGACATACCCCTTGTCACCAACAAGTTTTCCATAGATGAACTCTACAAAGGCTTTATATTCAAGCGGTTTACGGTCATCCACGTCACCTGGCGTAATCATGAAGTTTAGCAGTTCTCCTTTCTCATTGCATATCAAATGCAGCTTGAATCCGAAGAACCATCCCATTGAGCACTTGCCTCTTTGGGCAATTCCCTTGAATGTCTTATGGATGTGGATTCTCTGGTTCCTGCACACACGTAGTGGAGTACTGTCTACGAAGCTTATGCCAGTGCATTTGCCAAGCAAGACCTTCTTGATGAAGATTGCCAGAGGAAAGGCAACCTCCCGTTCCAGTTCAACGAACCTATTGTATGACACCACTTTAGGAAACAGGTGACACATATGCTTGCAGATTTTATCTGTATAGAAGTGCTTGAGACAGCGATAGCCGGATGAATGAAAAAGAATCATTATCATCATGACTTCGGCTTTGGACATCCTGCCATCACGGTGATAGCTACGCTTTTTTACGGCCTTGAAGGTGTATTTTGCCATCAAAGCGTCATAAAATTTGCAAAAATCATCCACAATACAGAAAATTTCTGTAATTTTGTCCTCGGTAATCATAGCGATTTTTTTAGTTTTTTGTTTTGTTTGCACCTACAAATATACTAAAAATTTCGCTAATTACCAAATTCCCAAACAATTATATTTCGTCGAACTCACGTTATTTAACAATGCAAAAAAGTTGCGCAACTTTGAAGTAAAAGTTCTCAACTTTGGCACAAAAGTTGCGCAAGCCCACAAATACGCCCTTAAAACAATCATACGTATCAATGAGGTCATTCATACGTATCATTTGAGTCATTCATACGTATGACGCAAAAAAGTGCCCCACGCTCCGTCAATAAAAAACAGACGCTCCGTCAAACTTTTGTTGACGGAGCGTCAGCCATAATAACTCATAACTCACAACTTTTAACTCTAAGTGCGTATTCCCTACCACGTTCAGTCTCGATTCTGAGGTCTGAATATTCCTCAACCACAGGCTTGATACGTCGGATGAGTGTGTAGAGCGTATCACTCGCATCTGGCTTCTTTGGCCAGAGTGCATCGCATATCTCCTGTTTAGTAAGCGAGTGCGAAGGAGAGGCAAAGAACATCTCCATCAGCTGTTGCTGCATAGGAGTAAACCTCATCACCTTACCGTCTCTCGTTACGAAACGTGACTGCTCTTCTGCATAACGTATGCCACCATAGTAGTCTGATGCATCATCAGCCTTAATAACCATAGGAGCGACACCTACTGAAGCAACAGCAGGAACGAGCTGTGACCTAACCTTTCGTGTGTAGTAAAGGCTACCAACAGCCCAGAGAAGTGCCATGATGGCAAGAGTACCCGAAGTACGCTGGTTTGACGATGCAAGTATAGTCATGAATGAACATCCAGCACTTGCCTCAAGCACAGTTGACTCCACACCTCCGTTGTTTACCGCCTTGACGGTAATGCACGCTGTATCCCTGACTTCTTCAATCGTGATATGACTGCGATACGTCCTTATCGTGTCGGCATCCACTATGCCACACTCACGTTCCTTCATAGTCATAGCCAACGCATTCTGTACATCGTCTCTGATGCACGCCTCCCTTGCCCAATAGTTGCTGAGGCACGAGAAGATTGAACTGCCTATCAAGGCAAAAAGAACTAATAGCGGTAGATGATGACGCATAGTTGTGAGTTTTTGAGTTTGTAAGTTATTGGATGTAGTGCGCCGAACTCGGCACACAATATTGCATTAGTCATCCTCTCCATATAGGTGGAGGGATGTGGAGAGAGTCTGCTTTTATAGCGTCTTCAGGAACTCATCCCAATCCTTTGCTCCGCCTTTCTTGCCAAACACTTTCTGATAGAGACGGCTGCGGATAGAGCTGATACTACTAACATCCTTGATTATTACCGTGGCAATCTCAGAAGGAGTGAAACGCATCTTCAAAAGCATACACACCTGCATTTCCACATCCGACATTTTGCAGAGCGAAGACAAGCGAGACTCAAATTTAGGAAATGCCTCCTTTAGTTGGGCAGATATATCTTCCCAGTCTGACTTGCGTAGTGTGTCGCCCTTAACCACTCGTTTATGAAGCGTTGTGTAGAAGTCCGAACCGAAGAAATCATTCTCGGCCTGCAGAATCTTCTCATTCACATCATCCGTACGATTGGCATTGTCATCAAGAATAGCCTGAAGCTCCCGCTGTGCCTTACGCTTGCCACGAAGGGTAAATACGAGAAAAACAAAACCTCCAATGATAGTAGCAACAAGGACAATTATAAGAATGAGAAAACGAGATGATTCCATCTTTTGAGTAGTGGGTGCTTCGCCTGAAATAAATTCGCTTATGTCCTTATTCTCTTCGGATGAGCTGAAAGAATCTCGTATTTCTTGGATTCTACTCTCACTCATCTCCGTTTTCTTCCATACTTCTGTATAAATACTATAAAAAGTAGTAAATACAGAGTCACTTATAATTTCAATCGGAGTTTCACGATTGTATTCTATATATAGTGTATCGTCCTGAATATATCTGGCTTTTTCGTGAGGTAATATTTGAAATACTTCACCATTTGAAATAATCTGAACTGTATAGTATATACTATCTTTGTCATATACCTTGCAACGAGTGTAATTACCATTCGTATAATCGCTTTCTGTGCCGTCAGGCATTATTGTCTTCTGTAAGACCCACACGCCTCTTATGTTGAAGCCTTCTTCATTCTGCTCTTTATGACTACAAGCAGAGAAAATGAGTGTAAGTGAAAGTATTAAGCCAAAGTAGTATTTGTTCATTTAGATTAGTTAGTTTGATTTATGGCACAAATTTAGGTAAAATATATGAATATTTAGTTCTCGTTTGACGCAAAAAAATATTCACGGAGCAAAACAGCCCCGTGAACAATAGAATAAAACTAATCATTATTAAATTTACCGTCAATAATAAGCTAACTATTTCTTGTCGTAGAGAACATACTCCTTCAATAGAATCTGATTCTTCTGGTTCTTATCGCCCAAAACAATCTTGCACTTGGAAACAATTAGATTTCTAAGGTCTGAAGGGAACTTTGGGTTTCTGTTCCAATATTCTGTAATGTTAGACCAATGACCATTGAAGTTGTCCTTACCTGTAAAATTGATAGGTCCACCATCTCTGCCACATTCTGTGTATTTACCATCCTTGTAAGAATAAGTACCATACTCATGTGGGGAAACTGTAATTTTACCATTCTTGTCCATGAAAACTTGCGCACAGCAATACTCTCCATCTTTGCCATAAATCTTCACACGTGTATATGTGTTATCACATACCTTTGGAGTTGTGCTTCCATCAGACTGAACCTTCTCCATAACCCATACTCCCTCAAGAGTATTACCATTCTTGTTCTGTGCATTTGCAGAGATAGAAACTGTAAAGAGTGCTACGAGAGCAACAACGAAAGAATTGATTAAAGTCTTCATAATTGTAAATGTATTAAAGTTATTAATGTTAATTATTACACGTTAGATTGTCATAAACGAAAGGATTGTTTCGTTTTGACGTTGCAAAGATATGGGTGTTTTCCGGAGTCACCAAGAATTTGATTTTGCAATAACTTGGCATTTGATTTTGGGGTTTGCACATACTTTGCACTTGCCTTGCAAGTAGCTTGCAAAAACTTAGCAACACGCACTTTCATCACACGTAATCAAATGTTTAGATATATATGAGAAGCAACGTTAACTCAAGGACTAATAAGGTAATACGGAAAACGGTAAACGTAAAGTAGATGGAATATGATTATATCGCAAACACGCATTTTTCTTTAGCAAACGCAAAAAAAGGACTGGCTACCATGGCGGTAACCAGTCCTAAGTATATCATAATAAGCTATAGTCATTAAACATATTTCTCTGCTACTGCGAGGGCTTCGTTGATGTTTGAGCAGATGTTTTCAGCACCAAGGAGACGCTCAAAGCCGTTCTTTACGAGAACTGAGTGAACCTTGTCATTGACGCCTGAGAGAACAACCTTGATGCCGTTCTTGTGGCTCATCTCGATAAGGTTCTGGAGGTTATGCATACCAGTTGAGTCGATGAATGGTACCTTACGCATACGGATGACACGTACCTTAGGAACGTCATTCATACTGTTCATCATATCCTCAAACTTGTTTGCCATACCGAAGAAGTAAGGACCGTTAATCTCATATACCTCAACACGCTCAGGAATAGTGAGGTGCTCAATGTTGCCAGCTTCCATGTCTGTCTCCTCCTCTGGGTTAATCTCGTCTGTGAGGACGCTAACCTGAGTTGACTCTGCCATACGGCGCATGAAGAGGAAGCAAGCAAGTACGATGCCTACCTCGATGGCAATGGTGAGGTCAAAGACTACTGTGAGGATGAATGTGAGCCAGAGGACGGTAATGTCTGACTTAGGATTCTTCATCATCTGCTTTACTGTACGCCATCCTGACATGTTGTAACTTACAATCACGAGCACACCTGCAAGGCACGCCATAGGGATGTAGTTGGCAAGCGGCATGAGGAAGAAGAAGATGAGAAGGAGCACAATGGCATGGATGATACCTGCTACCGGGCTCTTACCTCCGTTTGAAATATTTGCCATAGTACGTGCGATGGCACCTGTAGCAGGAATACCGCCGATGAGTGGACACACGATGTTGGCAATACCTTGTCCCACGAGTTCCTGATTGGAGTTGTGCTTATGACCAATGACACCATCAGCTACGGTAGCAGAAAGGAGACTCTCGATAGCTCCAAGCACAGCGATTGTGATGGCTGGAGAGATAAGGTTCTGTACTGCATCCCATGTGATGTTTGGAACACTTGGAGTTGGAAGTGATGGATCAATCTTGAAGCGGTCACCGATAGTCTCAACGTGGATGCCGAAGTAGTTGGTCATTACGACGCCTGCAACGGTCATCACGATGATGGCAACGAGTGAACCTGGAATCTTCTTGCTTACGAGCGGAGTGGCTGCTATGATTACCACGCTCAATATACCTATAAGGCTTGTGGCAAGGTCGATAGTTCCGAAATTCTGGAAATAGCATGCCCACTTACCGATGAAGTCAGCAGGAACATCACCTTCGATAGTGAGACCGAAGAGGTCCTTAATCTGTGTGGAGAAGATGGTGAGTGCAATACCTGATGTGAAACCAATGATGATTGGGTAAGGAATGTAGGAGATGATAGTTCCAAGCTTCAGCACTCCGAGCAACACGAGGAACACACCTGCAAGGATGGTGGCTATCATGAGTCCGTCCATGCCGTACTGCTGGATGATGCCGTAGATGATGACGATGAATGCACCTGTAGGTCCTCCAATCTGTACACGGCTACCGCCGAATGCGCTGATGATGAAACCAGCCACGATAGCTGTGAGGATACCTTCCTTAGGTGTTACGCCTGATGCGATACCGAATGCAATGGCAAGCGGGAGGGCTACGATACCCACGATTATACCTGCCATGAGGTCTGCCATGAACTTCTCCTTGTTGTAGTTCTTTAGAGTGAGGAAAAGCTCTGGCTTGAAGTCAAAGAATGCCATAATTAATACTTACTAATATATTGTAATTGTTTATTGTTTTACTATTTTTTAAGAACGAAAATTTAGAAAATTAAAGAAAATTTTCAATCTCAAGTTTTTAATTTTTGCGTCCCGATATGAACCGAAGGCATAGATTTGAGATTAAAGATTTTACATTTAAAAATTTTCTTTATTTTTCTAAATTTTCGTTTCTATTATAAAAGCTCAGTTCGTGATACCTTTCATCACTCCTCGCAGAACGAACA
>JAGCWG010000402.1 GCA_017961965.1 Bacteroidaceae bacterium
GAAGTGCATCTGGCACTTCCCGTCTGTCTCATCCACCCACAGGTCGCTGACCACCACGGGTTCCCAAGAGAACTTACTGTGCCACTTGTTATCCTTCAATGAAAAACACCGCTCCTTCGACTTGATGAAGAAGCCCTTTTCCGGTCTCGCCTCCTCTACGAGCAGCGAGCCTTGAAACACATCCGATATACAATTATTATCATTCATATTTTACTTCCTTTTTAATAGGTGTGAGCCTGCGAACGCCTCCCCAATGAGAGCCCGCGAGCATTGCCAGTTCGTTTCGTCTGCCAAAAGAGCCTTAGCGATTTTGGTAGCACGAAACTCCAACTGGCATATCTTAGGGCAAGTTTCGGTTCTGACCGACGTTTCAGGTACTCGGAGAGGTTTCCAGAGTGCCGGAATTGCCGTTAGTCCTCGCTCGCGGTTAGAGAACTTCATCGACGCTCTTCTTACGGTTAGTGACTGCACCATGCTTCTGCTCGTAGCGGGCGATTCCGTCCCTGAGGAACTTTTCTACGACTTCGCGAATAGAGAAGCCTTCGATACGGGCGATGGCCTTTATCTTGACCACAATCTCTACGGCACAGATGAACGTGAAGTGCTGCCAGGCTTTTTTGATGATACTGGTCTCATTTGATGCCTGCTGCTTCTGAGGCTTCGGCTGCTCTGTTGGCTTCGCCTTTTGAGTGATGTCCTTGACACTACTTTCAAGGTCTTCGAAGCCGTTTAAGGGAAACACTTGCTCACTCATACCTGTTTACACATTTATTTGTTCTACAATGGCATCGAAGGCGTGTTCGACGGCAGCCTTCTGATACTTGTCAAGTGGAGAAACAGTCGAGTATCGCTTGATGACGACGCTCTGCTTGATTCTCGGCGTGACCTTTCCGATTCTGCCAAGAATTTTTACCGTATCTTCGCGTTGCTTCATCTCGTCTGCACGGTTCTCCGTCGAGTTGATGCGGTTGGGTAGGAATACCAGCTGTATATCCTTCACTCGCTTGATGACCTTGATGAAGATACCCGTGGCATCGATGGTGTCGAAGTCGTAGGAGACAGGAACCACAGCCAAATCCGCAGCCTGATACAGCAGATCGAGGTTGGAGGCATTGAGCGTTCCCGGCATGTCGACAAGGACGATGCCTTCGAACTTCTTTGCCTCCTCAATAGAGGACTGCAGGCTCTGGCGGTCAGTCGTGTCAATGGTACTCACTTCCCAAGGTACTGCCACGTCAGGGTTTGCAGCCAGTTCCCTCTCCCTGTGACGGGACAGGGATGCCTGTATGTCAGCATCCAAAGCCATCACAGGATAACCACACTCGTAAAGATACTGCGCAAAGAGCGCACAGGTGGAGGTCTTTCCGACTCCGCCCTTGATGTTGGTAAACAATATAATCATACTGCTTTTGTTTTTGTTGAATTCAACTTAGTCCTTGTAATCATTGTACACGTTGTATATTCTGTATGCCTTGTGTACAGTACAGTCAATACAGACATTGTGGTCGTTGTATGCCTTGTGAACACTGTCATCACTGTGGTCATTGTAACCTCTGTGGACAATGTAGTCCATGAGGACAATGTGGACTTTGTTAACAATGTAGTCTCTGTGTACAATGTAACACACGTGTACAAAGTCTTGGTGGATGCCACGACAGCAGCGTCTTGTGTGTACATTGTCGCCATTGGCTTCATTCTGTACAACTGATACATCCTATACAATGTGTACATGATTACGTCCGACATGTTACCACTCACACGTTTTAGGTTTACGACGATGGGATGCAAGGATGGCATCGTTCTCTTCCTCGGTGGTCATCGGCACGGCATTCTTGCGCTTTACTTCCAACCACTTGTCAAGCTCATCATTGAAGAGGACCCAGCGCTTACCCGGCTTCGACCCAGGCACTTCGCCCTTCTGCAACTTCATGTAGAGGGTGTTCAGGGGCATGCGGAGATAGTCAGCAGCCTCCTCCACGTTCATCGTACGACGCACACGTTCCATTCTCTGCTTGGTTTGTCCTTTCTGAAGGTCCAGCAGTGCCACCTTCATGCCGACGACTTCATCTCGAAGCTCGGCAACGACCTGCGGTAGGTCGTTGAATGTTAATGTTTTGTTTGCCATTAAAAGCTAATGAGACTTTTTTATCTCACCGGCAAAGGAACTACATTATGCTTGCGTTACGGAATAAATTACGCTCCATGCACAGATAATAATGGTATAATGTGGATAGCGGTCGTTCTGCATGGTATTAGGTGGTAGTATGTGGTTACTGA
>JAGCWG010000403.1 GCA_017961965.1 Bacteroidaceae bacterium
GACTTTGTGTTTATTTCGCAGGTGACTATGTTCTCGGCTATGGCTCTGGCGATTACGCTTATCGGTGTGTTCTGCCTGACGATGTTCGAGACGGAATATCGTCGCAAAGAGATAGCCATCCGCAAAGTTCTCGGATGTAGCGAGACAGGCATAATATCCATGTTAGTGAGTCTATATATCATCATACTTTTCATTGCCTTTGCCATTGCCTCTCCGATAGCATGGATACTTGGCAACGAATGGCTCCATAGCTTTGAAGAACGTACCGTTATATATTGGTGGATCTTCCCTCTTGCACTAATTATTATAGGCTTTGTACTTATAACTACCATTGTTATTCAAAGTTGGAAAGTGGCAAATATGAATCCTATGGAAAGTGTTAGAACAGAATAAATTCACAATTCATAATTATCCTCTGCTTCAGCCGTTAAGGTTGGAGTGGGGAATAATTATGAATTCATTTAAAGAATTTCTTAATTTATAGAAGTACCCTTAACTGTTGTTAGCTGAAAAAGTTGTACCTTTGCAACCAATATTGTAAAAATTGTGTGAAATGAAGGTATTGCTCATAAATACATCTGAACGAACTGGAGGTGCTGCCATAGCCTGCAACAGACTTATGGACGCGTTAAAAAACAATGGTGTGAGGGCCAGAATGTTGGTGCGTGACAAGCAGACGGACAGACTTCTTGTGGTGGCACTTCGCCCAAGTGTGATGTTGCCAATCAAGTTCGTGTATGAGCGACTTACTATCTTCTTTCACAATAGGTTCAGCCGTAAGAATCTGTTTCAGGTTGATGTTGCTAATGCGGGTACTGACATCACTCGCCTTAACGAGTTCAAGCAGGCTGATGTCATTCATCTCCATTGGGTGAACCAAGGTTTCCTTTCGCTTGATAATCTCGACAAGATTATCCATTCGGGTAAAAAGATTGTTGTCACCATGCACGACCAATGGTATTTCACAGGTGTTTGCCATTATTCAGGCGAGTGTAATAAATTCCAGACATCATGCGAGAAGTGTGACCTCCTCAAGGGTACGCTCTACGACATCACGAAGAGGGTCTTTGAAAAGAAGAAGCACATATACAAGGATGCTGACATCACGTTTGTAAGCTGTAGCAAGTGGCTCGGCAATATTGCCAGGACTTCGCTACTTGCACAAGGTCACAAGGTGGTAAGCATCCCCAATGCTATCGATACTGAATTGTTCCGTCCATGCAGCAAGGAGGAAGCAAGGCAGAGGCAAGGCCTACCAAAGGACAAGAAGCTCATTCTGTTCGGTTCGCAGAAGATAACGGATGAACGCAAGGGATTCAAGTTCCTCGTTGAAGCGTGTGAAATAATCAGGAATAATCACCCAGAGCTGTCATCACAGATTGGTGTGGTGGTACTCGGAGGACAGTCGGATGTGGTACAGAGTCAGTTGCCATTCCCTGTGTTCCCAATATCATACGTCAGCAATCAGCAACAGATTGTTGACCTCTATAATGCCGTTGACATATATGTCACTCCTTCGCTTCAGGACAATCTGCCTAACACTATCGTTGAGGCTATGTCGTGTGGAGTGCCTTGTGTGGGATTCAACGTGGGTGGAATACCTGAGATGATAGACCACAGACAGAACGGATATGTGGCTGAGTATCGTGATGCCAGCGACTTTGCAGAGGGCATAGTGTGGACGCTTAACAAGGATGAATATTCTAAGCTCTCGGAGTCGTCACGTGCAAAGGCTGTGGCTACATATTCACAAGAAGTAGTTGCTAAACAATACATTGAAGTATATGATAACTCTGGTGACGGTAACATATAATGCAGCATCTACTATAGAGCGCACTCTTCTCTCCGTTGAGAGACAGACGTATCGTAATGTGCAGCATATCATCATGGATGGTGGCTCAAAGGATGATACTGTTGCCTTGGCTGAGGCTTACAGGATGCGTAATGCTGACTTTGATGTCATCATAGTAAGCGAGCCTGACAAGGGACTCTATGATGCTATGAACAAGGCCGTCAGCCTTGCCAAGGGCGACTATGTGTGTTTCCTTAATGCGGGCGATAAGCTTCATTCTGACGACACGCTCCAGCATATAGCAGATAAGGCTGATGCTGACAATGTGGGTATAATCTATGGCAATACCGACATCGTGGATGACATGGGCAATATGTTGCGTCCGCGTCGTCTCACTCCTCCTGACAATCTTACATGGAAGAGTTTCCGTCATGGCATGCTTGTGTGTCATCAGTCCTTCTACGTCAATCGCAGGATAATGCAGAAGTATGACCTCACGTACCGTTTCTCTGCCGACTTTGATTGGTGCATCAGATGTATGAAGCAAGGCAAAGCCGTCGGACTTGTGAACATATACATTCACGAGCCGTTTACGGATTACCTTTCCGAGGGAATGACTACAGCCAACCACAAGGCATCACTTCTTGAGCGTTACAGGATAATGTGCAGGCACTACGGATGGTTCACTACCATCATGATGCACCTCATGTTCGTTCTGCGAGGAGTGATGAAAGGTATCACGAACTGAGCGTGTAAACGAACGTGTTTTTAATCTGTATTTTAATCTTTTGCACTAAGGTGCATATTAGAAAAACAGTCAAGAACTTTTCTCACTGACCAGCGGGAAGTAAACAGAACAAAAACAAGAAAAAAATTCTTTGTTTTCTTTTGTTTTCCCATGTTTTCTTTTGTTTTTCCAATTGGCCGCTTTGCGGCAAAAAGCATGGTTAACTTTTA
>JAGCWG010000404.1 GCA_017961965.1 Bacteroidaceae bacterium
ACGAGTGGGCGTTGAGGTGTCTGTATCGGGCAATACCGACATCGACACATGGGCACAGCACCAGCAGGTGGAGTTCAACATCAACTACAAGGGCTACGAGGTACGCAACCCCGTTGACGAGTTCTACCCCATCGTTCTCCAGAACCGCCGTTGGGACAACCATGTAGAGGAATTGAAACCAACATATATGCGTACCAATCAAGTGGTGTATTCGCACAACAAGAGCCTTATCTTTGAGGCTGGCAACGAATATCGCCGCTTCGAGATACTTGACGAACACGTCCCTACCATGCGAGTAGATCAGATGGAATATCACGACCCATACTACCACGCAACCATCTTCACGGATGAGCAAAGAACAAACTACCTCTTCGACAAGGATCAGGACGGTCGCTACTATGTACGCAACAACGACAACATAGACAACGAGACAGAGAGTGATTACTTTCTCACACACTTCACGCTCAAGATGCCACCAGTAGCAGGTGGAGACATCTACCTGAACGGTGAACTTACCAACAATCGTATAGCAGAGGAGTACCGAATGGAGTACAACCGCATCACCAAAGCATACGAGAAAATGCTCCCACTCAAGCAGGGTTCATATAACTATCAGTATCTCTTCGTACGTAATGGTGAGACAACAGGTCATACTCTCCAGACGGAAGGTAATTTCCACCAGACCGAAAACGAATACTACGTGTATGTGTATAGCCGTCCTTTCGGAGGGCGCTACGACAAACTCATTGGGTTCGGGAAGAAATAATGCCCCCATCCCTCCCCACAAGGGGGTGAGGGTGACTAAAGCAATAACGCAAATCCGTGCCTCAGCCTTCTTTGACTGAGTTTCACATATCAAGAAATGAGAATAAAAACAAACATACTAACAAAAATAGAAGCTAAGGCTGCATCCTTCGCTGCATGGACATCCCGCCACTTTCCTATGGTCAACGAGACCCCTTCGACAAGTGTAGGTGGCGTGGGACTTCTCATCCTCTGCATGGCTTCAATGTCTGCATTTGCACAGGACTATCAGAAGGATTTCAAGAATAGCATAACGAGCTATTTTGAAAACTATCCACATGCAAATGCTAAGATAGACCGTATCAAGTTGCAGAGCCTCGAAATTGACACAGACAGTCAGACGGTGAAGATTGTTGCTGGTGGCGGTTTTCAGGAGCAATGCTTCACATCAAATATCGTTGACAGTATATACAAGGATATTCGCAGCTTTCTTCCCGAAGAGATACACAACTACAACGTGTCACTCTACACGGAGAACCACCTCATCGAAGACCTTGTACCTAATTTCTTCCGTAAGAAGAACAAGGACAAGACACGTCTCCTCAAGAAAGAATACACTGGTGCACCATGGATTACGAATGTGTCTAAGCCATACAAGGCAATCAAAGGACTTGAAGGTACACACATAGCACTATGGCCAAGCCACGGACGCTACTACAAGCAAGCCACAAAGGAATGGACATGGCAACGTCCTCGACTATTCTGCACCAATGAGGACCTGTTCTCACAGTCCTTTGTCAATCCTTACATCATCCCGATGCTCCAGAATGCAGGAGCAATAGTATTCACACCACGCGAGAGAGACTGGCAGACCAACGAGGTGGTGATAGACAATGACACGCCCATGACGGATGGCTACTACATAGAAAACGTAAGCAACAAATCCCGCCACATGTGGGCATCACCTAAGTCAGCAGGCTTTGCCAACTACAAACAGATATACGCCGTTACCGATACTCCGTTCGTTGATGGTACATCAAGGTACATAGCATCAACCACGGACAAGGCAAACGCTCATGTTCAGTGGGTACCAAACATTCCCAAAGCTGGCAGATATGCCGTATATGTCACTTACCACAGCTTTGACAACAGCGTACACGATGCTCACTACAAAGTTATGCACAAAGGAGGCGTAACCGAGTTCAAGGTAAACCAGAAGATGGGAGGCGGTACATGGGTGTATCTCGGTACGTTTGACTTTGAAGAGGGTATAAACGAAAACTCCATGGTCATCCTCTCTAACCATAGCAGCGAGAAAGGTATAGTGTCAGCAGATGCCGTCCGATTCGGAGGCGGGAAAGGCAATGTAGTACCATTGGACAAGGATTCTATCCCAGTTAATCCAAGTGGTTTCGCACGATGGGCAGAGGCAGCCAAGTACTCTACATTCTGGTACGGAATGCCATACAGCATACACACAGGAGGATTCGGTGCAGACGAGTACAATAACGACATCAACAGTCGTTCACGCTCTATCAACTATCTTTGCGGCGGCTCAGTATATAACAAGCAGAATGATGGTTTGAAAGTGCCTCTCGAGATGAACATTGCATTCCACACAGATGCTGGCTACTCAGTAGAAGACAGTCTCGTCGGTTCACTGTCAATATACAGGACAACCAACACAAACGGACTTACTGGAGCAGGACTTGACAGATACGTGAGCCGCGACCTTGCAAGTATGCTGATGTACAATCTGCGCCGTGACTTGAAGAAATACAACTGGAAGATTCGCCAGTTATGGAACAGAAACTATGGCGAGGCACGTGAACCACTCACACCAGCATGTATCCTTGAGATGCTGTCTCACCAGAACTTTGCGGACATGCGTCTTGCATACGATCCACAGTTCAAGTTTGACTTCAGCCGTTCAGTCTATAAGACCATAGTCAAGTTCATAGCAACGGAACACAATCGCAGTTATGTCATACAACCTCTGCCAGTTCATAACTTCTCCATCAACCTCAATGAGCAGAAGAGAACAGCCGAACTGTCCTGGGCACCGACCACGGATAAGTCAGAACCAACCTCTACCCCACGCCAATATGTCAT
>JAGCWG010000405.1 GCA_017961965.1 Bacteroidaceae bacterium
ATTAACACTTTTCATTTATTAAATCATTCATTTTCATGTGTGCCGTCATGCTTATCAACATCTGTTAAGAAGGTTATTATTTAATAACTTTTTTTGCTGAAGGGTGTTTATAATAGATGAAATTGGTGTTTAATTTACAATAATAAAAAATAACAACTTTTCTTGCGTATTTAAATCCATGCCTTGCTATAATATGGAATGAAAAAAGCAAGAATAATTATTATTTTTTTTCAACATTCTTTCAACACGTTTTTAACATACATATAAACATACTTGTTCACAACTACACCTCCTCAATGAGTCCTCATCGCCTCCTCATCACCTTATGTTTCTCTACATTTCTCTACAGTTTTGTAGAGGATACTAAGGGAAACATAAAGTAAACATAAGGAAAACATAAAGATAAGATAATAATAAAGGTCAACTTTCTCTCGAAAGATGACCTTATAAAACCAATAAAAATTAATTTAAATATATAGTAGAAAGAGATAATATTATCTGCGTCTTGAAGCTCCTGCGTTACCACCACCTCTGGTTGATGAACCTCTACTTGAGTTGAAACTTCCTCTATTAGTATTGAAGCTACCTCTGTTTGTATTGATGTTTCCTCTTGATGGTGTAGTACTTCTTTCAGTTGATACAGAACCTCTTGAGATAGTAGAGCGTTCAGTATTTGTAGGAATATTATAGTTTCTTGAAGAACTTCTTACATTATTATTGCTTCGTTCTAATGCTCTGTTTGATGCATTTCTTTCAATACTTCTGCCAGTATTTATTCTTGTATCTGGAGTATTGTTGATAACTTCGTTGCTGTTGCCACTTCTCTCATTGTTTAAAGTAGTGTTGCCATCCCTGTTAATAGTATGATTATTAGGTACGTTAATTGTACCTCTATCATTATTTACATTACCATTTCGTTCTCTGTTATTATTGTTAATAACTCCATTACTTGAAATACTTCTGCCTGTACTTGCGTTAGGGAAAGTCCTTCCGTTTTCATTATTATATCCTTCGTTGTTGTTATTATTTATGCTTCTTCCGTTGTTATTATTGATGATAACTCCGTTTGAAGATATTGTTCTTCCTCTATTGTAATTGCCATTATTATATAGCCTATCACGACCTCCACCTCTGTTGTTGTGACGCTTATCTACAATATTCATGGTTCTGCCATGACTAATCCTTTCTCTCATTCCATGGAAGAAGTGTCCACCTCTATAATGATTATGATAATATACAGGTGTGTGGCAATAATAGTAATTGGTTCTTACATCATGTGAATAGATGATGAATCTCCACCTGCTGTTAGAGAAAGCTATTGGACGATAAAAATAATCATAACTTATAAGTCGTCTCCACAAGTATTCGCCTAAAAGATATTGGAGTGCCATGTCTCTCTCATAACATACCTCTTCGTAGTATTCATTATGATAACCACGAGCTATGTCATCAAGATAATCATTAACTCCACATATATAGTCATAGTTTATTCTATATAGATCATCTATTATAGCTTCTGATGTGATGCCTAATGTATAAGCCATACGGTCAGTAAGAAACAACGCATTATGACTCATTGCATCATAACTCATTGGCTGTGCCTTAGTGTATGATGCTATCATTATGAATAATGATGTTATTATAATCCTAAACGTCTTCATATCTTACCTCGTTTATTAAATATTCTTTATTCTTTTATTTGCATGGCAAAGGTATTGTAAATAAAATCCCCACGCAAAGGATATTTCCTAATTGCGTGGGGATTTTCCCTATTAGAATTTCTTTAAGATAAATGAAGGATTTACTCTGAAATATATTCCAAATGAGTTGTTCACTTCATAAAGATTGTGCGAGTTGTTGATAAATAAGTCGGCGTTGAATCCGAGAGTACAATTTTTGGCGTATGTCTTTGAATAGTCAACTCTAAGATAATATGTTGACATACCCTTGAATACTTCACTATTGGTTTTCATACTATATGTACTCAGCAGAGGACTGCCAAAGAGATTTACATAGTACTCAGGAGCTCTGAACCATCCACCTTTTATGTGCAGGTATTTCCACATATATGCCGAAGCGGATATATTAAAAGCACCTCCCTTTGTCTTTGGCCATAGTTCACCTGACTCCTGGAAGCATCCTAAAGCCTTTAATGAGAACTCTAATTTTTTAAGTGCCTTACAATCTACATTATATAATGCATTTATTCCTATACTGCCATTCATGAGTGTCTGTACACCCATAGAGGTAGTGTCCTGTTCGCCTCCTCTATGCTGTATAAGAGCTTGGATAGGCATGTATATATGTAGTTTGGAGTTCTTATTGTTCCACCTGTGTATGGAGTTTATACCTACGGTAAATGTCTCCTGATGTGAGTCTTCCTCAAAAATATAACTTTGCCAGTTAATCCATGTATCAAGATGCCAGTAATCATAATCAATCAATACTTGGAATCCCATTTCTGGGTCAGCCGACAGATCCTGTTCTGAGTTATACATATCCTCAGAGAGCATGTGATTGCTTCCGCCATAAATATTACCAAGAACCAAGCAACTATGTTTTGTATTGGCTTGTGCCCTGAACCATGGCACTATATGTGCTCCACTCTGGTATTGGTTGCCTTTCCATGTAGAAATGTCATGGTAGGCATAGTTAGGATATTTATTAGCACCCTCATAAATTATTGCATTAAATCCAAGTTCAAGGTGAACCTTGTTGTTAGGATTGTATTCAGCCTTTGGATTTATCCATAATCCTGGGAGTGAATAACCCTTAGTAAGACTTGAGTTATACTCGTTGTCTCTGAAGAATGTTAGGGCGTCAATTTCCACAGAAAGAGTCTTTTCGGCTGTGGTATCTATATAGTAATCGTCATCGCGTAAATGCTCATATACCTGAGCATTTGACGCGATGACGAATGATATATTTGTCATCAGCAATAGAAATATTCTTCTTATTGCCATTCTTTTCATTAGTCTTTAATAAGGTTCTTACCTGTCATTTCAGCTGGCTGCTCAAGACCCATGATGTGGAGAATAGATGGAGCAACGTCAGCAAGTACACCATTCTCAACCTTTGCGTTCTTGTTCTCTGTTACGTAGATGAATGGAACTGGGTTGAGAGAGTGAGCAGTATTAACAGAACCGTCAGGATTGATAGCGTTGTCTGCATTACCGTGGTCAGCGATGATGATTGTCTCATATCCTGTTGCCTTAGCTGCCTCTACTACCTCATTTACACACTGGTCAATAGTCTTTACTGCCTTCTCGATAGCTGCATATACACCTGTGTGACCAACCATATCTGGATTAGCGAAGTTTACTACGATAAAGTCATACTCGTTCTTCTTGATATTAGCAACGAGCTTGTCCTTAACTTCTGGTGCAGACATCTCTGGCTGAAGATCGTATGTAGCAACCTTAGGACTTGCTACGAGTACACGCTCCTCACCCTCGTATGGAGCCTCACGACCACCATTGAAGAAGAATGTAACGTGAGCATACTTTTCTGTCTCAGCTGTGTGGAGCTGCTTAAGACCCTTTGAAGATATATATTCACCGAGAGTGTTGTTTACGTTCTCCTTAGGGAAAATGATGTTAACACCCTTGAATGAAGCGTCGTATGGAGTCATACAGTAGAACTGGAGACCTGGGATAGTCTTCATGCCCTCAGCTTCCATATCCTGCTGAGTGAGGACGATAGTCATCTCCTTAGCGCGGTCAGGACGGTAGTTGTAGAAGATAACAACATCACCTTCCTTGATTGTTCCGTCAACATTAGCGTTGATGAGTGGCTCCATGAACTCGTCTGTGTTCTTGTGCTCCTCTGTGTGAGAGTCGTAGCATGACTGAACACCCTCTACCATGTCAGTAACCTTGCGACCCTTGCCGTTTACAAGCTGGTCGTAAGCAACCTTAACTCGGTCCCAACGCTTATCACGGTCCATAGCGTAGAAACGACCTATGATTGATGCAATAGCACCTACACCTACCTCGTCGATGTGCTTCTGAAGGTCAGCAATGAATCCCTTACCTGACTTAGGGTCAGTATCACGTCCGTCCATGAAACAATGAACATAGCAGTTCTTTATTCCATACTCCTTAGCAATATCAACGAGCTTGAGGATGTGACCGAAGCTTGAGTGAACGCCACCAGTTGAAGTAAGACCCATGAGGTGGATGTTCTTACCATTCTCCTTTGCATATCCGTAGGCAGCCTTAATCTGAGCATTCTCAAGGATTGAGTTGTCAGCACAAGCACGGTTAATCTTAACGAGGTCCTGATATACGATACGACCTGC
>JAGCWG010000406.1 GCA_017961965.1 Bacteroidaceae bacterium
GAAGATGCAAACAAGCCAGTTGACTTCACAGATGTTACCACAAAGGACGAGAACGGAGACGATTATCCTTTCTCTAAGAAAGAGGAAACATCAAAGCCTGTAGAGATTACCGACACAGCAGGAACAGGCAAAGGTTGGGAATATCATAAGGAGCAGTACGCACAGAATAGAGCCGCTGAGGAGATGAAGGAGATAGCAGTCAATGCTGCTGTAAGAGAGGGCAAGCGACTTGGCACGGACATCCATGTAGTCAATACTCCAGAGGAATTGAAGAACGTACTTGGTGATGGCTACGCAGATATGGATGCTGACGAAGTAAACGCATTCACTATGCCTGACGGCGAGATATACATCTACGCTCCGAGCATGACCGATTCTCGCTTTGCCATCCGTCAAGTATGGCATGAGGTTGTTGCTCATAAGGGTGTCAAGGCTCTTCTTCCTGCCGAGGACAGAAAGCAGTTCTTTAAGAACGTGTATGACACAATGACGGATTATGCAAAGGATAGATTCTCACGTTATGTATTCGATACCTTGGGTGCAAAGTCACGCAAGGAGCTTGGCTATGGCTCATACGATGAGCTTGTACAGGACAAGCAAGCGTTTGAAACATTCATCGCAAAGCACTCTCAGAAGATTGCTGACGAGTATGTAGCAAGGGTGTATGCAGAGAACGGAGACTTTGAGCGAGGTGTGTTCCAACGCATGGTTGACTGGCTCACACATTGGGCACATGAAAAGTTTGGTGGCAAACTTGGTATTGACAACTTCTCTGAGGCAGACATACGTTATATCCTTGGTGAATCAAAGGAGAAACTGGCGAATGGCGAAGATATCAAGCCAATTGGCACAGGTTCGTTTGGAGAAATCTACGACCAGTTCAAAGGAAAGGCAAAGGAAGCCATCGCATTCTTGATGAAAAAGAAAGGAGGGGAGGCTTTAGGAGCATTGCACCATAAAGATATTGGAGATATAGATTTAGTATGGGGAAAAGAAGGTACGGCAAAGAGTGACGGATACGGACTCTCAAAAATTGTCAAGTACCATCCAGAAGTATTGAATAATCTCCAAGAGATACTTGACGACATGGAAGTCAATTCTCGTTCCGACAATCGTATCAATCTTGAAAGCGAAAAGTATCAGGCTTCTGTACGTTTGACTTGGGATGACCAGAAAAAGACATGGTTACTCACAGCATTTAAGAAAAAAGAAACGTCTGAGCCAACTAACAGTAGGACAGACGTTGATAGTAACCTTAACGGCAAGTCGGACGACACAGCTACCCGACAAAGCTCGGACGTTTCTTCTGATGGCAAAGGTACACTTTCCTCTACAAACAACCAAGGGGAAAACCCTAAAAATGCAACTTTCTCTACAAAGGAGCAGGACTTGGATGATGAATATCTCAAAGCCATCAAGGACGGAGATATGGACAAGGCTCAAAGAATGGTGAATGAAGCTGCCGAAAGAGCTGGCTATAATTCTTCATCCGACTATCAGGGAACGTCTGCTTTCAATGGTGCTGCTCCTGAAAGAAACGCATATTGGGAAACAAGAGAGGAGCGTAAACAGGCTTACGATAATGAAGAGTTTGAAGGTGACATCTCTCTTGGAGATATGCGTTCTGGAATTGACAAAGAAAACTTTTTGGAAAGATTAGGTTCAGAGTATCGTCTCGCTCGTAGAAGAATGGCTAATAAGTACGACCAATATCAAGTTGAAAGTGCGGAAGCGTTA
>JAGCWG010000407.1 GCA_017961965.1 Bacteroidaceae bacterium
GTCATTTGTCAAGCATGACTATGTGTGTGAGCCGGGTTCAGGATTGTATTACCTCTTTGTCTTTGAGGAGTTGAAGCATCAGACAGATTTGTTTGATATGTACGACTTCCCAGTTGAGGTGCCTGTTGAGGATGACGCTCTGTTCCTCTTCCGCTATTTCTGTCGTGCATTCCCACAACTGGCAATACAACAGGCACATTCTGACCCAGAGGGTTATGACAATCATGAGGCATTCTCCATGTTCTCGTCCCGATACAGAGGTATGCACTTGTACCAGAGGGCACAGCTGAGAGGTATGGTATATATCGTGTTCTCCAAGTTCATGGTAGATGCCAAGCCTAAGATGTGGACGGAAGACCCACGTCTCCAGAAGGTGCTGAAATATATACTCGAACACCTTGAGGAAGAGATAAATGTGGAGAAACTTGCAGATATAGCTTGCCTTACCAAGCCATATCTCATACGTCAGTTCAAGCAGACACTTGGAATGGCGCCTTTGCAGTTTATTACCCAGAAGAAGATTGAAAAGGCACAACTGCTTCTCGTTACCGATGACAGGACTGTACAGGACATAGCACAGGCAGTTGGTTACTCTGATTCTTCCTATTTCGTCCGTCTGTTCAAGAAGAAAGTCGGTATGACTCCTCAAGAGTACAGAAACAAGATGGAATAGGATTTTATTTTAATCTGATAGGACAAAATTGTCGTATTCTAAGAATAAATGTCAGTTTTTTCATTCTTCATGCTTACTATTGGGATAATGTATCTTACCTTTGTACCAACAAAACAAAGATAAGACAAAACTATTTATGAACAAAATCTCAATCGTGGCATCAGCAATGATGCTTTCTGCGTCTTCTGCATTTGCAGGAGGACTTATGACAAATACAAATTATCACATCGCTTTTGACCGTATGATGGCTCGTGGTGCATCATTCGATATTGATGCTGCTTACAGCAATCCTGCTGGTCTTGCATGGGGACACGACGGCTTCCAGCTTTCACTTAACTTCCAGAAGCCATGGCAGAACCGTGACATCGAGACAAATATTCCTAATTTCTTGGGTGGTGATTACATGAACAACACCAAGTTCGAGGGTAAGGCTTCTGCTCCAATTGTACCAGCTCTCTTTGCCTCTTATAAGAAGGATAAGATTGCTGTATCTGCCATGATTGGTATCGTAGGTAGCGGTGGCTTCGTAGAGTACAAGGACGGTATTCCTATGTTCAATGCTCCTGTTATGGCACTTTTGGCAAGTAAAGGTGTTACTCCTAATATGTACGGTATTGACTCAAATGTGAAGGGTAAGCAGTATATATATGGTGGACAGGTAAATTTCACATATAAGTTTACAGATTACTTGGCTGGTGCTGTAGGTGTTCGTGCCAACTACTACGATGGCTACAACCGTGCTAACTTGACTACAACATTGGGTAGCCAGACACTTATTGACATGAATCTTGACTGTGTTCAGCGCGGATGGGGCTTTGCTCCTATCGTCAGCCTTGACTTCCACAAAGGCCCAGTGACAGTTGCTGCACGTTATGAGTTCCGCACAAAGATTTGTACAGAAAATGACACTAAGGTTCTTGATGCTTCTATTAAGAATACAGACCCAGCTACAGCAGCTGCACTCCCTTATATCTCTGGAGAGTTAGCTTTGGCACAGTTTGGAGATAAGGTAGCTGCTTATAAGGATGGTGTAAAGACTCGTTACGATATGCCATCACTCCTCTCTGTTGCAGTTGGCTATGAGTTCACTCCAAGCCTCCGTGCTACAGCAGAGTATCATTTCTTCGATGATAAGAATGCTAAGATGGCAGGCGACCGTCAGAAGACTCTTACTGGTGGTACTAACGAGTACCTTCTCGGTCTTGAGTATGACATCAACGAGAAGTTTACTATCAGCTGTGGTGGTCAGCGTACTGACTATGGTCTTTCTGACGACTATCAGCAGCACACTTCATTTGCATGCGACAGCTACAGCGTAGGTCTCGGTGGTGCATGGAACATCAACGACAAGGTTCGTCTCAATGCTGGTTACTTCGTAACTCTCTATACAGACTACAAGAAGGAGTACACAGCAGAGAAGGGTGGTTACATGGGAACTCGTTTCCCTGGTACAGACACATTCTCACGTACTAACCACGTTATCGGTATCGGAATCGATTATAAATTCTAAATATATTAAGTTTTTAGGTTTGTGAGTTTTGTTTAGCATGGGAAAGCATATCCGCAAGAACAAAAAACTTAAAAACTCATAAACTTAAAAACTTAATAATAGCCATTGCCGTTACGAACAGTCTCAGGTTTACTGAGATTGTGATGGCTCGTAAAATTCCATTTATTTTTTTATATCTGCCGTGTCCAATGGGTACGGCAGATATTTTTTAAGGAACTCACTATCACAAATAAATAGATTAAAATTGGATAATTATAAGATATTCTTCATACTTTTGCCAAAGAAGAACAATGAAAAGAAAAAGGCTATGCCAGAAAAAAGTAAGCAAAAATTAGGAACAATATGAATAACATAAATCCATTACTTAAAGTGACAGCAGCCGAATATTCAGGTGGCTATACACTGCGTCTCACGTTCAATAATGGTGACGTTCGACTTGTGGACTTCACTCCATTAATGCAGAAAGGTATCTGTCGTAAGTTGCATGACCTTGATTACTTTAAGTCATTCCATCTCGACCCATTCACAGTCGATTGGAACAACGAGATAGGTTTTGCTCCTGAGTATCTTTATGAGAGAGGTAGGGTTTCGTGAAAAATAGAATAATAAACAA
>JAGCWG010000408.1 GCA_017961965.1 Bacteroidaceae bacterium
CCATTGCTCTGGTCATGTATATGTGGGTGATTCTGTATCTTCCATATCAAGGGCAATACAGCAGTCAAGAGTTTTGCTCGAAAATGGTATGTCCATGTGTATCTTCCCAGAAGGAACACGTACTCATACAGGTGAAATGGGTGAGTTCAAGCGAGGTGCATTTATGCTTGCCTCTCAGCTTGAGAGACCAATCGTCCCTATTACCATAAATGGCAGTTACGATGTGTTCAATCGTGAGGACACGATGGTTAACCGTCATTCATTGGAACTCATAATACATAAACCTATACCTTGCGAGTCATTCAAGGGAAAGAACACTAAGGTGCTTATGAAGGAAGTATTCGACATCATTCATGATGACCTGAAACTGAGTCCTCGCAATACTCTTGAAAAAGAGGGATAATAGTAGATGTAGTAAAATGTAGTTAAAAGGAGTAAAGGGGAGTAAAAAGACGATACTATAATGTCCAATTAATGCGTCCCGATATTAACCGAAGGCATAAATTACAGAGTTGAGACTTGAGATAATGACATCCGTCTCTTTACTCCTTTTTACTTCAGTTTACTCCTCCTTACTACAAAAAACAAAAAAAATATGCTGAAAAGAAAGATTAATCCTCAGGATGCTACTAAGATAAAGAAATACTTCGACGAGTGTAAGAACGTGGTTGTATTCACCCATACCTCTCCGGATGGTGATGCTATCGGTTCTTCGCTTGCACTCAAGGAATATCTCCAGCGAAAAGGAAAGAACGTGTCGGTTATCGTGCCTAACGTGTTTCCTGATTTCCTTAAATGGATGAACGAATCGGATAAGATTGTCTTGTATGACCGACAGAGAGCGTTTGCCAACAATCTTATCAATATGGCTGACCTTGTGTGCTGTCTTGACTTCAATATGCTGTCACGTATTGACGAACTTGAGGCATGTGTGAGACGTTCTGCAGCCCGCAAGATTCTCATAGACCATCATCTTGGACCTGACCACTTTGCCGACATCATCGTTTCCTGTCCAGAGTGCAGCAGCACTTGCGAACTCTTGTTCCGTGTATTTGAGGCTATAGGAGGACTTTCAAACCTCTCACTCCACGGAGCTGAGGACTTGTATGCAGGAATGTGTACCGATACAGGAGGCTTTACATATAATAGCAATGACCCGGATATCTTTATGATAATAGCTGAGCTTTTGCGTAAGGGTATCGACAAGGACATCATCTATCGCAGGTTGTTCAATACATATACTCTCGACCGCTATCGTCTGATGGGATATATCCTTCATGAGAAGTTGGTACAGATACAAGACCTTCATGCGTCCTACTTCTGTGTGTCAAGGGAAGAACTCAAGCGTTTCAACTTCCTCAAGGGAGATATGGAAGGAGTTGTTAATATGCCTCTTGCCATCCGTGGACAGAAACTCTCTATCTCGCTTCGTGAAGATACCGAGAAACCAGTTGTGTGGATATCTGTACGTTCTTACGACGACTTCTCTGCACGTGAGCTTGCTGAACGTTTCTTCAATGGTGGCGGTCACTTTAATGCTGCTGGCGGACATATCGATGGTACGATAGAGGAGGCAGAGGAAGTGTGCAAGAAAGCTATCGAGGCTTATAGGGAACAGCTGATGGATAAGTGAACAAACTACTAATACTACTATACTATTTATGAGGAAATTGTTTTTTTTGAGTGCCTTTGCATTCACATGTGCCGGCGTATTCGCCCAGCACTCTGTCGTGAGCGGACCTGATGGCAAGTTGAAACTTGACTTTGATGTCAAGAACGGAAAACCTGTCTATTCTGTTACGTATGACGGAATTCAGATGCTTGATGAGTCGCCACTCGGTTTTGTCGCCAACTTTGCAGATTTCTCACAGAACCTGACGTTTGTTAAGGCTTCGGAGAAACATCTCGCCTATGA
>JAGCWG010000043.1 GCA_017961965.1 Bacteroidaceae bacterium
ACAACTTGGACATCTGTTGTATAGGTCACATCACACTTGACAGAATTGTTACACCAACGACAGAGGTGTATCAGCCGGGAGGAACGACATATTACTTTGCACATGGAATAAGCCATCTGCTCAATTCTACAAGCGACTACAAACCGTCATTCAAACTTATTGCCTCACTTGCCGAGAGCGAGATGAAGGCTGTGGACGACATACGTGCGCTCGGCATAGACGTGGATGTCGTGCCGAGTCGTAAGAGAGTGTATTTCGAGAATATCTACGGTAAGAACCAGAATAACCGTAAGCAGAAGGTACGTGCAAAGGCAGATCCATTCACCATCGAATCCGTAAAGGACGTAAAGGCTAAGTACATCGTGCTCGGCAGTCTCCTTGCTGACGACTTCTCCGTGGATGTCATTAAGTATCTCTCAGAGCGTGGAACACTCGTGGTCGATGCACAGGGATATCTACGCGAGGTGCGTGACGAGAACGTGTATGCCTGCGACTGGAAGGATAAGATTGAAGCGCTCAAGTATATTGATATTCTCAAGGTCAACGAATACGAGATAGAGGTACTCACGGGTATCAAGGATTTCCATGAGGCATGTCGTAAACTTAACGAATGGGGAGTGAAGGAGGTGCTTCTCACCCTTGGCAGTTACGGCTCAATCATCTATGCGAATGACACATTCTATGACATTCCTGCATATGCTCCAATACATGTATGCGATGCCACAGGCTGTGGCGATACATACGTCATGAGCTACGTGTTTAAGCGAGTACAAGGTGACAAGCCAATGGATGCTGCCAAGTTTGCCTCTGCTGTTTGCACCCTGAAAGTCGAAGGCTCAGGCCCGTTCCAAGGAACAGAGGACGATGCCTACCGCAGAATACCACATCGTCTTCGCATCAAGATTCGTAAGTTCTTTAGACGCTTAAAGAATAAGATTAAAGGAAGGCAAAAGAACGCTTGCCGTTAAAAAAAAGCTAAAGTTGAACAGGTTCAGGTTCAACTTTAGCTTTTTTTCTTAGTTTCTTTTTCTTATTTTCTGTATCTCATACTTTAGTCTCTTGGTAGCTTTGTCGATGAGATCTTGTGTACCGCTACCGTCGTTTACGTAGCCAACGACCATTTCACCGCATTTGATGGCATGGCGGAAAGCTTCGGTCTTGTTGCGTGTGGATTTAGCTTGCTCAAGAAGTTCGAGAAGTTCGTTCAGATCTTCCGGCTCGGCAAGGTTGCCAGGACGCATAGTGTTTACAGCCATGTTGAGTTCAGATGTTGCATCGTTAATCTCTGTTTGAGTGAGCTTCTTGTTGTTTGTCGCAAGTACCTTCTCTGCGTTTGCAGTCTGTTCCATGAGACGTGCATAGCCGTATGGTGCCCAAGGTGCATATTTCGGCACTTTGTTTTCCATCTTGTCCCATGCTTCCTGTGTAGCCTTGCGTTCATGCGCAATGGCAAGTATCTCCTTCAACTCGCTCTTGTCAATCTTCTTTGATGCCTTCTTCTTGACACCTGAAGTCTGGTTTATGCGAAGGTAGTGAGTGCAGGAATCAAGCTGGACATAGTCAGGTGTGAAACGCTTGCCGTTGAGCTCAAGCGTATAGAGTTTTCCGCCTGTACCGTCTGTCTCTTGGTTGTCTATGATGCTAACCTCGTCAAGGTTTGTCGTCACTTCAAATTCTGCATCTTTCCATAAATGTATATCTGACGTAGCCATTACGAGTGGACCGTACATAAGTGCTCCAACCCATTGAGGTGAGAATGGCGTGTGTATCTCGTTCTTGCCTGTTGCTGCAAGCGACATCTTGTCTGGTCCCCAGAAGATATGCTTTGTGAAAGGCATGATGATTTCAACCTCATCGCCTTCCTTCCATTCACGTTCTGCTATTTCTGCGTATGAGCTTGGCTTGAACATGTCTGCAATGGATACGCCATTGAGTTTGATGTCAAAGTTCTCTGTTGCCCAATAAGGTACACGTAGCTTCATGGCAAAGCGTGTGCCTCTGTTTGCAATCCTGCTAATCCTTATCTTGCTACGCTCTGCAGGCCATTCGCAGTCTTGTGATATGGTCACGCCCTTCTTTTTCCATTGCAGGTCGGTAGGGAGATAGAGGGCAACCCAGAGTGTGCTGTCGTTGGCAAAGTATGTCGCCTCCTGATACTTCACGTGATTCTCAACGCCCGTACCACCGCAACATGTTGATTGTGGAGTCTCGTTGCCGAAAGGCTTGATGGCATTCATTCCCACGGCATACTGGTATGTTACAGCCCAGACATCTGGACGTACTGAACCGACAAGCTGGTTGTAGAGTACGCGCTCGTAATAGTCCATGTACTTGGCATTGTCTGGTTCGTAGCAGTTGAGGTCCTTGGTCAGCTTGGCAAGGTTGTATGCACAGCACGTCTCGTTGATGTCTGGATTAGGATACATGTTTTTCTCGCCATCCGACTGGACGCTTGTATTCATGGAGAGAATCTGTGAATATGGCTGACGGAACATCTCACCATTGCCCACACCGCCAGGTGCATATGCATAGCGTCCTTGTACCATGTTCCAGAAGTTGGATGCTATGTCATAATAGTATTGCTTCTTGTTGTTGCTGTATGTACGCAGAGCACCTATAATCATCGGTATGTGCTGGTTGGCATGACGAGTACGTATGTCGTCAATATTGTGCGACAAAGGCAAGAAGAATGCAGGAGACTCGAAATAGGTAGCACCTTCAAGGAGACGTGCGCTCTCCTCTGGGTTGCTTGTCATCTCGGAAAGACGAGCCATGGATTCAGCCATACCGCCGACCTCGCCTGCGATGTACATATTCCACATCTCATAGCGGTTGCCAGGCTTTGACAGACGCTGAGCCTTGTTGCCTTCATGGCTTACGTATGTGCGGTAGTGGAGTCTGTTCCACACCCATAGACCCATGTCCTTGGCAATGAGGAATGCCTTGTCGCCAAGTTGCTTCTGGGTGAGATGTCCTGCACGTCTATCTATGGAGTTGTTGCTCCCATCTGATGTACGCATCACGTTGGCTATGTCGATAAGACCTGCCAACTGCTTATGTATGGTGTAGTATGGTGCCCACACTCCTTCCTCATTGTTGTAAGGACGATAGCACTCAATGAGAGCGGGATGAGCCGCAGGGATGGCATTGAGATAGCCGTAGCCGTAGTGCTTGTAGTCCTTCTTGTATTCATCGAATGCCTCCCAAGTACCATGCATTTCCACAAGTTCAGCCTCTGGCGCATAGTCACGTGCTTCCCAATAGCGATTGAGCGTACTGTCCCACACGAATGTGCGTTCCTGACACTCACGTAACTCGTTCACCATTCTCTCTATCCTGTCAAATAGTTGTTCCTTCTTGCCTGCATCCGTAGCTGAGGCGTATGCAAAGGCAAGTGCAGACATATAGTGTCCCGAACCATGTCCCTTGAGTTTGGTGGTAGGGGAGTCCCAACCGTCTGACTCCTTGTAGCCATCCTTTGAGAGGCCATAGGTGTCACGGTAGTTGTATAGTTGCTGTGTGATGTCGAAATCAAGAAGTGCATTGATGTCAAGGTCACGGTTATTCGTAAGACGGTTATGACCTTTTATCTGCACGTCAGTAAGTGGAAGTGTCTCAGCAATAGCATCCTTGCCTCTGTCGAGCCACAAATCATCGTTTACCTTTACTGTCGCGGTAATAGGATAGCCTTTATCGGTGGTGTTGTCACCGATAATATATCCTCCTATGGTGTATGTCTTACCATTAGGATTGAGCGTAGGGTCTGCTTGCTCACGTTCCGTTGCGAGACGTGAGTTAGTCCACATAGCCTGACGCCATTCGTGGCTTCCGTCGCTATATGTGACCCATACCTGATATGGAAGACTTGGTACGTTATGGCTTGGTACAGTCACGACGATATGCTCCACATTCTTGATGTGTTTCGGCTTGTTGCCGCTTGATTGCTCATTGTTTATTTCTGGTACAGAATTGGCATGGACAATGGCGGTCGTCGTAAAAGCAAATAAACCAGAAAGGATAGTCTTACAAATAGTTGATTTCTGAATCATGTTAGGCTGATCTTATCTGTGAAGTTAGTTTTTGCAAATATACCTTTAATGTTAATCTAATCGGGAAACAGAAGTCCAAGATGTGTTTTTTTTGGATGATTATACAATATTATATTAAATTATTACTACTTTTGCAACTGTTTTCCATGTGACAATATGGAATGTGAAACAATATTTTCATGACAAAATGGAGTATATTGTCACTTAGAAAGCATAAAAACTGTTCGTAATGTACAATTTGCGGACAAAATGAATATTATTACACAATGAAACAGACAGCCATCTTACTTTTACATTGTCCTGACAAGCAGGGCATCATTACGGAGATAACAAAGTTCATAACCGACAATAAGGGTAACATCGTTTACCTCGACCAATATGTTGACAAACTGGAGGGACGTTTCTTCATGCGTGTGGAATGGGAACTGGAAGATTTCCTTATTCCTGCCGACAAGATTAGCGAATACATCGAAACCTTGTATTCTCAGCGCTTCGACCTCAAGTTTCATCTTTACTTCGGCGACGTGAAGCCTCGCATGGCGCTCTTCGTGTCTAAGATGTCACATTGTCTCTATGACCTCCTTGCACGTTATGAGGCTGGTGAACTGAATGTGGAGATACCTTGTATTGTCTCTAATCACGAAGACCTGCGTCTGGTTGCTGACCAGTTCCATATACCTTATTATGTATGGAGCATCAAGAAGGATTGGTCGAACAAGCGTGAGGTGGAGGATGCCGAGATGGCTCTCCTGCGTGAACAGAATATAGACTTTATTGTCCTTGCACGATATATGCAGATTATCTCCGACGAGATGATAGAGTCTTATCCTAACCGCATCATCAACATCCACCATTCGTTCCTCCCTGCATTCGTGGGTGCACGCCCATACCATCAGGCTTACCAGCGTGGTGTGAAGATTATCGGTGCAACAAGCCACTACGTTACGGCAGAGCTTGATGCAGGACCTATCATTGAACAGGACGTTGTGCGTATCACTCACAAGGATACACCTGAGTCACTTGTGCTCAAGGGTAAGGACCTCGAAAAGATTGTGCTCTCCCGTGCCGTGAAGAAACACATAGAGCATAAGGTGCTAACATATAAGAACAAAACCATTATTTTCTCATAATGAAACACCTCTTCCTCATTCTCATCACGTTCTGTGTCTCTTGTCTGGCATGCTTGGCAGACGAGTGGGACACGGATTATCCACGTCTCATTAGTAGTATTGCTTCCGTCCGTCTATCTGATGCGGAATATCCTGTCACTCGTTTCGGCGCAAAGACGGGTGCTTCTGCACGCCAGAACCAGAAGGCAATCAACAAGGCAATTGAGACGTGCAGCCGAATGGGTGGTGGAAAGGTCATCATCCCTCGTGGCACATGGAACACGGGTGCATTGGTGCTGAAGAGCAACGTCAACCTCGTGATTGAAGAAGGTGCAACGCTCCAGTTTGTCTTTGACGTCAGTCTCTACCCAATCGTTGAGACACATTGGGAAGGACTTGGTTGTTACAATGTCTCTCCGCTTATCTATGCTAATGGCGAGCATGATATTGCCATCACGGGTAAGGGAACTATAGACGGTGGTGGCACACGCTCTACATGGTGGACATGGACGGGTGTTGACCGCTTCGGTTGGAAGGACGGAATGTATAACCAGCGCAAGAGTCGTGCCCAGCTTCAGGAATGGAGTGAGAGTCAGACGCCTGTTACAGAACGACGTTTCACAAAGGACAATGCCATGCGTCCGCAGACTGTCAACTTCATGCGTTGCGAGCGAGTGCTCATCGATGGTGTCACGCTCCTCAGTTCTCCTTTCTGGGTGCTTCATCCTGTGATGTGTGAGGATGTCACGGTCCGTGGTGTCACTATCATTAATGAAGGCCCAAATGGTGACGGTTGCGACCCGGAGTCATGCAATCGTGTGCTTATAGAGAACTGTCGTTTCCGTACGGGAGATGACTGTATAGCTATCAAGAGTGGACGTAACAAGGACGGTAGGAAGTGGAACGCACCTTGCCAGAATGTTATTGTGCGCAACTGCCGAATGGAGGATGGTCACGGCGGTATTGTCGTGGGTAGTGAGATAAGCGGTGGCTTCCGCAACCTCTTTGTTGAGAACTGCCAGATGGATAGTCCGAACCTTGACCGCATTGTGCGTATCAAGACAAACACCTGCCGTGGTGGAGTGGTGGAGAACATCTTCGTACGCAACGTCGAAGTGGGCGAATGTCGTGAGGCGGTGCTCAAGATTAACCTCAACTATGAGCCTCGTGAAAAGGCTGAGCGAGGACACATCCCTACTGTTCGTAACGTGAACCTCAGCAACGTGAATTGCCGCAAGAGCAAGTACGGAGCGTACATCTCAGGTCTTGAGGATGATGTCCGTATCTCGGACGTTACTATAACCAACTGTACATGGACAGGCATCCAGTCATTCCCTTACCGCATCGAAGGCAAGGTGGAACGGCTGAGTATAAAATAAGGAATTGGTAAGACTGCCTAACACGCTCAGGAACAGCATGTAATAACAAATCGTCACGGCTCCGAACGAGTCGTGACGATTCTGTATATATGCGCCATGAAACAGACTAATATTAGTAGTGTCTCAGACTATCGATAGTCTGTAGTACAAACTATCAATAGTCTGCTATACAAACTATCGATAGTCTGTTCGACACCTTTCGACTAACATGAATTCATACTAAGTAGGTGTGCAAAATTATTCTTCCTGTACGGTTGAAACTGTATGTTGTTTTTTGCCGCAG
>JAGCWG010000409.1 GCA_017961965.1 Bacteroidaceae bacterium
CATCGCAATGCGTCTCAGCGGTGGCACAATCAACACAACAATATCTGGACTCTCAGAGGGTATGTTCTGGGACTTCAAGGAGAACAAGGTGAGCGATGACATCATGAAATTCTTCGGTTTCCCTGAGAGCATCATTGCTGATATCGTACCTACTTTTGCTGTTCAGTCAAAGGTATGTGCTGAGGTAGCAAGCCTTCTCGGTGTACCAGAGGGTACTCCTATCTCTTACCGTGGAGGTGACCAGCCAAACAACGCACTCTCACTCAACGTGATGAAGCCGGGAGAGATTGCTGCTACAGGTGGTACTTCAGGTGTGGTATATGGTGTGCTTGGCGAGGTTAACTACGACAAGCTCAGCCGCGTGAACACATTCGCTCACGTCAACCACAACCAGCCTGACACTCGTCTCGGTGTTCTTCTCTGTATCAATGGTACTGGTATCCTCAACGCATGGATGAAGCGTACCGTTGCTCCTGAGGGCATCAGCTACCCTGCAATGAACGACCTCGCAGAGAGCGTTCCTGTAGGTGCAGAGGGCTTGAGCATCATCCCATTCGGTAATGGTGCAGAGCGTGTGCTCCAGAACGAGAACCCTGGTGCATCTGTTCACGGTATCAACTTCAACATCCACACTAAGGCACACATGCTCCGTGCAGCACAGGAAGGTATCGCCTTCTCATTTGCCTATGGTATGGACATCATGAAGCAGATGGGCATGGACATCAAGACTATCAAGGCTGGTCATGCCAACCTCTTCCTCAGCCCATTGTTCCGTCGCACACTTGCTGCCGTAACAGGCGCAAGCATCGAGCTTTACGAGACTGACGGTTCTGTAGGTGCAGCCTACGGAGCTGGTATCGGTGCTGGTATCTACAAGGATAGCGATGACGCATTCAAGACTCTCAAGCACATCGCTACAGAGAAGCCTGTTGCCGACACAGAGGCTTACAAGGCTGCTTACAAGTTGTGGTGCGAGAGACTTGGTAAGTAATGAGGAATGAATAATTAGTAATGAGCAATTAGACGTACTCGGCTCTTCATAGCGATTATTTATCCAAACATGATACTTGCGATGCAAACATTTTGTTTGCATCGCATTTTTGTTTACCTTTGCCTCAAAACTAACAAACCTATATTTCCTGATACACAAACAGCGAAATACCAAAACAAACCTATTATGAAGAATTTACTGACACTTTTACTCATGGGTGCCGCATCCTTGGCAAGCGCACAGAATCCTAATCCCATAAGGGTGAATCAGGTGGGCTACTACCCACACGCAGAGAAGACAGCCGTCATCGAGTCCGATGGCTGGACTAAGAAGTATGTAATCAAGGACGTCGTCACAGGCAAGAAAGTTTGGAAGGGCAAGGCCGTCCGTACCGCCACATCACCTTGGTCTGGCAAGGAGAGAGCCATCATCGACTTCTCCGACATCACGAAGCAAGGCACATACATCCTCACCAACGGCAAGGACTCTGAGCCTATCGTCATCAAGGAGCATGTGTTCAGCGACCTTGCCAAGGCGAGCCTCAAGGCGTTCTACCTACAGCGAAGCGGAGAGGTCATTTCCAAGGAATATGCTGGTCAGTGGTCAAGGCCTTCGGGCCATCCCGACACACTCGTGTATGTACACCCAAGTGCAGCGTCTGCCTCACGCCCTGCAGGCACGGTAATCAGCAGCCCGGGAGGATGGTATGATGCAGGCGACTACAACAAGTACATTGTCAACTCTGGCTACTCTGTCGGCCTCATGCTCTGTGCATACGAGATGAACGAGGCTTATTTCAAGAACCTCAACGTCAACGTCCCTGAGAGTCATAACAACATACCAGACATCCTCGACGAGATAATGGTGAACATCAAGTGGATGCAGACCATGCAAGACCCTGAGGACGGAGGTGTATATCACAAGCTCACAACGCCTAACTTCGAGGGCTTCATCATGCCTAAGGAGTGCAAACAGCCACGCTACGTGGTACAGAAGACCACAGCCGCCGCACTCGACTTTGCTGCTACCATGGCAAAGGCAAGCCGCATATATAGCAGTTTCGACTGTTACAAGGACTTTGCCAACGAGGCTCGCCGTCAGGCAAAACTTGCCTTCGACTGGGCTGTGGCTCACCCTGACATCTACTATCGTCAGAACGAGATGAACGCCAAGTTTGAGCCAAAG
>JAGCWG010000003.1 GCA_017961965.1 Bacteroidaceae bacterium
ACGCCTCCTGTCCGTAAACAATCTGTGATAAACCTAAAAAAAGTAATAATAAATATTTCCGCATTTTTATGTCGTATATTTTGTAGTTAAAGAGGGGTTAAAAAGGTTGTTTCCTTTTAACTCCCCATTAACTACATAATATTTATGTTACGATACGTTAATTGACGTTGTAGTACTTCTTGTACTTGTCACGCAACTGAAGCTGTCCATTGTTGTTGTAGAGGATATAGAGTGGCTCACCCCAGTAGTCAGGATTGTCTGGGTACTTAGTCTCAAGTTCCTTGAAGAGCTTGATAGCCTTCTCACGGTCAGCCTTTGTAGCACTTGCCTGAGCCTTCATCCATGCACACTTAGCTGGCATAGTGATGGCGCGCTCCTCTTCTGGGAACTTGGCAACAGCATCAGCAAACACCTTCTCTGCATCGTCGAACTTCTTGTCCTCGAAGAAGATCTGTCCCTTCATAAGGTAAGCATTAACAGCGTTGTCGTTATCTGCATATTTCTCAACGAACTTGTCAATCTGCTGGATGCACTCATTCTTCTTTCCTTCAGTATAGAGAGTCTGGATGTACATGAATGCAAACTGTGGAGCGTTCTCGCCTGTAGCGTGCTCTGCAGCATAAGAAAGAATCTTAATGTATCTCTCCTTGTTTGTCTCACGATAGCGGTTGATAAGTGCGCTATATGCTACTGACTCGTACTGAGTGCCGTAAAGTTCCTTGTATGCAGCCTCTACCTCGTCATCATTTGAGCCTTTGATACCTCCTAAGCTCTGTGCATAGAAAGCCTTGCCATAGACAGCCCAATCTTGTTTAGTGCTCTTGTCCTTTTCATAATTCTGGAGGATGTGAGCACTTGTACAAGCATCAGCTACAAGTCTTGCGTACTTCTTTCCGAGTACAAGTTCTTCCTGCTTCTCGCTTGTAGAGAGATTCTGTGCAGCCTGAAGACATGAAACGACACCTTGAACAGCCATTGGAAGATATGATGCTTCAACCATCTTTACTTCCATCTCGTTCTTCTTTGGCATAATGTCAAGAAGAGAGTCATACTTAATTGTGTATGTCGCTACTTTGTAGCCGTATTCTGCCTCAAGAGCTTTCTTTGTCTCGTCGCTCTCTGCTTCAGTCTTGTACTTTGCATAGTACTTGTACATGATATCGGCAGCAACCTTCCATGTGTCCTTGTTGTTCTGCACATATTTATTTGTGACAGCCTGTTCGATGAGAGCCTTTGCTCCGTCAAGCTTCTCGAAGTTTGTCTCCTTACGTCCATATTGAGGATTAGGAATAGACATCTCATACTCTTGGCGAGCTTTCTTTACAGTCTTCTCTGCCTCCTTGATAGCCTGCTTCTCTAACTTTAGGGCTTCCTTGTCCTGTGCGTTCATTGATGTGCTGAGGGCTATGAGTCCTGCACACAAGAAAAATACTTTCTTCATAATTAGATTAGTTTTTGGCAGGTCCGATGAATCTTTCAATCCCCGGAACCTGCATTTTAGTAATTGGTATAATTATTCCTGTGTCTCCTCTGTTGGAGGTGTTACTATAGGATTTCCATTCTCATCGAGTTCGACCTCTGCTTCCTCAGTCGGGTCAACGTGCTCAACAACGCAGACGCTTGATATAACGTCGTTACGCTTAGCGATGTCAATAAGCTTGACACCCTGTGTGAGACGACCACTCTTCTTGATGTCATCAACAGCAAGACGGATTGTAACACCGCTCTTGTTGATAATCATGATATCATTCTCAAGTGTAACCTTCTTGAATGCAACGAGCTTACCGGTCTTGTCTGTAATGTTGATTGTCTTGACACCCTTACCGTTACGGTTTGTGATACGGTATGTGTCAACGGCACTACGCTTACCGACACCCTTCTCTGAGAGTACAAGGATTGTTGGTACTGTCTTGTCTTCTGCATCATTGTCAACAACTTCCTCTGTCTCAGTCTCGTTGTTCTCAACCTCGTCATCAGTTGCCTCTGCTGCTGCATTTGCACCTTCTGCCTTAGTGAGGCTAATCATGCCGACAACCTCGTCCTCGCCGTCCTCGTCAAGACGCATGGCCTTAACACCAGTAGCGGTACGTCCCATAGTACGTACTGTTGTCTCGTTGAAGCGGATGGCACGACCGTTGCGGTTGGCGATGAGGATTTCGTCCTCTCCACTTGTGAGGAGTACGTCGATTACCTCGTCACCCTCGTTGAGGTTGATTGCGATAAGACCATTTGAACGTGGGTGAGAGTAGTTCTCGAATGCAGTCTTCTTGATTACAGCCTGCTTAGTACAGAATACAAGGTTGTGGCTGTTTACGAACTCCTCGTCGTTGATGTCCTCGATACAGATGAATGCTGTACACTTCTCGTCTGACTCGATGTTGAGAAGGTTCTGGATAGCACGACCCTTGAATGTCTTGTCGCCCTCTGGAATATCGTAAACCTTCATCCAGAAGCAACGTCCCTTCTGTGTGAAGAACATCATCGTATTGTGAGTCATCGCTGGATAGATGTGCTCGATGAAGTCTGACTGACGTGCACTTCCTCCCTTGCTTCCCACGCCACCACGTGCCTGAGTACGGAACTCGCTGAGTGATGTACGCTTGATGTAGCCGAGATGTGAAACAGTTACGACTACTGGCTCATTTGGATAGAAGTCCTCTGGGTTGAAGTTCTCAGAAGCTGTATAGTCGATAGCTGAACGACGCTCGTCGCCAAACTTCTCCTTAACCTCAATGAGTTCGTCCTTCATCACCTTCTTACAAAGCTCTGGATCATCAAGGATGCTCTGCAAGTACTTGATAAGAGCCTGAAGCTCGTCATACTCCTTGTGGAGGGCATCCTGCTGGAGACCTGTCAACTGACGGAGACGCATCTCTACTACGAACTTAGCCTGTGGCTCGTCGAAGCTGAAACGCTCCATCAATCGTGCGATAGCCTCAGATGGTTCCTTTGAAGAACGTATAATGTGTACTACCTCGTCGATGTTGTCGCTTGCTATGATGAGAGCTTCAAGGAGATGAGCACGCTCTTCTGCCTTGCGCTTGTCATACTTTGTACGACGGATAACCACGTCGTGACGGTGATTGACGAAATGACGGATACACTCTGCAAGAGTAAGCTGCTTAGGACGCTGGTCAACGATAGCGATACAGTTTACAGGGAAGCTTGACTGGAGTTCAGTCATCTTGTAGAGCTTGTTGAGGATTACGTTAGCATTAGCGTCACGCTTAACATCGATGACGATACGCATACCCTCACGGTCAGACTCATCGTTTACGTTGCTGATTCCTTCAATACGCTTCTCGTTCACGAGGTCAGCAATCTTCTTGATAAGCTCAGACTTGTTTACGTTATATGGAATCTCGTTTACAACAATCTTCTCATGAGTACCATCGCTCTCGATTTCTGTCTTTGAACGTACGACAACACGACCACGACCAGTCTCGTAAGCATCCTTTACGCCATCAATACCACAGATGATACCACCAGTTGGGAAGTCAGGAGCCTTGATGTAACGCATCAGTTCAAGACTTGTAAGCTCAGGATTGTCGATAAACGCAACACATCCGTCGATAACCTCGCCGAGATTGTGAGTAGGCACGTTGGTAGCCATACCTACGGCAATACCTGTTGCACCGTTTACGAGGAAGTTAGGGATACGTGTAGGAAGAACAGTTGGCTCAAGCTGTGAGTCGTCGAAGTTGTTCATCATATCGACTGTTTCCTTGTCGATATCCATCAGCATAGCCTCACCGATCTTGCTCAAGCGAGCCTCTGTATAACGCATTGCCGCTGCACCATCACCATCCACCGAACCGAAGTTACCCTGACCGTCGAGGAGAGTGTAACGCATAGCCCAAGGCTGTGCAAGACGTACAAGTGCACCATAAACTGAAGAGTCACCGTGTGGGTGGAGGTGTCCGAGTACATCACCGACGATACGAGTACACTTACGTGTTGGCTTGTCTGATGTGATACCGTTTTCGTCCATACTGAAAAGTATGCGTCGATGAACCGGTTTGAATCCATCGCGGACATCTGGGAGAGCACGAGCCACAATGACTGACATAGAGTAGTCAATGTATGACTTCTTCATCGTCTCGTTGATGTCAACTTTAATAATTCTGTCTAAATCTTCTGCCATTTATTTTTTTAGTTTGTAATTTATTTTGGGCAAAGATAGGCAAAATATTCTTCATGCCATATTAAAAAATGCTAAAAACGCTTAAAAACGCCGTTTATGAGCCAAATTTGGCGTGTTTTTCATATTTCGCCCCTCCGTTTGGGGGTGTCGATTTGACAATCAAAACTCGAAATTGGGGCATTTATGGGCTAAATTCGGGTATGCTTTTATTGACTAAGTACTGACTATTATGAGACTGAGTAGAGACTAATAACAAAGGAGGATGTGTCAACACACAGACACATCCTCCTTTGTTATTATTTCTTCCACGCATTTACGACCTCACCGATGTACATGGTGTGTATTCCTGCAGGTAAGTTGCTGTACATACGCTTTGGTACGTCACTCTTGAAGTTCTTTGGGTCAAAAGGCGAAGCGTACATTGTCTTGCACTCAATAACCATCTTAGCCTCCGTGTAATAAGGCGTTCCATTATCCGTGTATGCAGTATGAAGTCCGAGTGCGGCAGCCTTGTCTCCGTCGCGTCCGCTCTTTGTGCCCATATATGTGAGTACCTTGCTATGCTCGACGTCGAAAGCCATGACAGTAAAATACTCTGCTTCATCCATGAACTTCTTGGTATAACGCTTTTCCGCTACATACACAGTTAAGGCGGTGTGTCCCCACAAGGTACCTATGCCGCCCCATCCGATTGTCATGGCATTATGCTTTTCCTTATTGCCAGCGGCAATAATCTCCGCGTCATGGAACCATTGGAAACCATTCTCCGTGAAGTCTTCCCTTACGTCAAATTTCTTGAAACCGTTTTCACTCTGTGCTTGCATGTTGCCACTAATGAGCATCATAACAGATGCCATGATGGCAGTTAGGATTTTTTTCATAATTATTCAAATAGATTAAATTAATGTTTCGGCTGTACATTATATGTGTACGCGCATATACGAAACTGTATCAGTTTGATTAGTCGGTACAAAAATACTAAAATTCGGTAGATGGGCAAAGACTTTTTTGCCTTTTTTACTTTCTAATCCTCTCTGGGGTATATTTTCCCCGTCGAATCCTTCGGCAGCCCTTCGTGAGTCCTTCGTAATGGCTTCGTGTCTGTATCTGCATTTCGTTGCTGATGAGTATCGTCTTCCGTCTCTCTGAAATCTTAGCTCACCCCCTCTGAAATCGGTACATTGGGACAGTCGTCAGATTATGATGCAAAGGTAAGGGTAATGGGAGTATCGGCAAGTATGTTTAATGTTAAAAATGAAGATTTTTAACACTTGCTGACAAATCGACACGAAGGAGTG
>JAGCWG010000410.1 GCA_017961965.1 Bacteroidaceae bacterium
ATCTTTGGAAGTAATGGCAGTACGCTCTCTATACCATTCTTACCAGATACTTCCTCCTCGCATGATGCGAGATAGATGATGTTCAATGAAGAATGAAGACTGAAGAGTGAAGAATCTTTTGTGCAATAGCAGAGAAACACCTGCATAAGTGATACAAGTCCACCTCCACAGTCGTTAGAACCAAGACCATACAATGTGTCGTCCTCCACGGTTGGTGTGAATGGATCGTGCTGCCATCCAGCCACAGGCTTGACGGTGTCTATATGTGCGTTAAGCAGTAGGGTTGGCTTCGATGCGTCATAGTCGTTAGCTATGCACCACACATTATTGCCGTGGCGATTGACGGTAAACACATTGCCAAGTGCTTCATTGCTTGCGTTCAATTCGGCAAAGAGTATGTCGGCAGCCTTAGCCTCGTCGCGGCTAATGCTTGGAGTCGAAATAAGTCTTTTCAACAGCTCCACGGCAGAACTCGTCATCTCAGTATTATTCATTTTCAAGTCTTTTATATATTTTTAAGCACCAAAGTTACAACTTTTTGATTAGAAACTCGTAACTTTGCACGAAATTGAACGAAAGAAGCTATAACTTAGCTAACTTCATATCAAGAAAAAGAATAACAATAAACAATAATATAATGGCACAGGAAGACATCTTCAAGAAAGTGGTTAGCCACTGTAAGGAATACGGTTTCGTATTCCCATCATCTGAGATTTATGACGGTCTCGGAGCTGTTTATGACTACGGTCAGAACGGTGTAGAACTTAAGAACAACATCAAGCAGTACTGGTGGCAGTACATGGTTCTCCTTCACGAGAACATCGTCGGTATTGACTCTGCCATCTTCATGCACCCAACTATATGGAAGGCTTCTGGTCATGTTGATGCATTCAATGACCCACTCATTGACAACCGTGACTCTAAGAAGCGTTATCGTGCTGATGTCCTCATTGAGGAGCAGATTGCAAAGTACGAGGAGAAGATTGAGAAGGAAGTAGCAAAGGCAAAGAAGCGTTTCGGCGACAAGTTTGACGAGGCTCAGTATCGTGCAACATCAGAGCATGTACTCGAGAATCAGGCAAAGCGTGATGCTCTTGAGAAGCGTTATC
The DNA here is from genome assembly GCA_017961965.1 of Bacteroidaceae bacterium. The sequence continues at coordinate 1,110 of JAGCWG010000410.1, forward strand.
AGACTGTGATGAATGCACCGGGCGGTATCGACCTCGAAGGCATGAAGCAGATTATCATTGATGAGGAAATAGCTTGTCCTATCTCTGGTACTCGTAACTGGACAGACGTTCGTCAGTTCAACCTCATGTTCAAGACTGAGATGGGTGCTGCTGCTGAAGGCGCAAGTACTATCTACCTCCGTCCTGAGACAGCACAGGGTATCTTCGTCAACTACCTCAACGTACAGAAGACTGGTCGTATGAAGCTTCCATTCGGTATTGCCCAGATTGGTAAGGCATTCCGTAATGAGATCGTTGCACGTCAGTTCATCTTCCGTATGCGTGAGTTTGAGCAGATGGAGATGCAGTTCTTCGTTAAGCCAGGAACAGAGTTGCAGTGGTTCGAGGAGTGGAAGAAGCGTCGTATGGCATGGCATCAGGCTCTCGGATTCGGAAGCGAGAACTACCGTTTCCACGACCACGACAAGCTTGCTCACTATGCTAATGCTGCTACAGACGTTGAGTTCAAGATGCCATTCGGCTTCAAGGAGGTAGAGGGTATTCACTCTCGTACTAACTTCGACCTTTCTCAGCACGCTAAGTACTCAGGCAAGAAGATTGAGTACTTCGACCCAGAAGACAATACAAGCTACACTCCATACGTTATCGAGACATCTATTGGTGTTGACCGTATGTTCCTCTCTGTCATCTGCCATAGCTATGACGAGGAGAAGCTCGAAGGCGGTGACACTCGTACTGTCCTCCACCTCCCTGCAGCACTTGCACCAGTCAAGCTCGCTGTATTCCCACTCACAAAGAAGGACGGACTCCCAGAGAAGGCACGCGAGATTATCGATGACCTCAAGTTCCACTTCAACTGCAAGTACGAGGAGAAAGACCAGATTGGTAAGCGTTATCGTCGTCAGGATGCTATCGGTACTCCATTCTGTGTAACAGTAGATAACCAGACTCTCGAGGACAACACAGTAACACTCCGTTACCGTGATACAATGGAGCAGAAGCGTGTTGCTATCTCTGAACTCCGTGGCATCATCGAGGATCAGGTATCAATCACAAGCCTTCTTAAGGGACTCAAGTAAGTCCCTTAAGAATTAAAAGTTAAGAATTAAAAGTTAAAAGTTGAGTTTTTAAGTTTGTAAGTTTTTAAGTTTTTAAGATTGTGAGTTTTTAAGATTGTGAGTTCTTAAGTTTGTGAGTTCTTAAGTTTTTAAGTTCTTGCGATGTTGGACTTTTTAACTTTGAGCATTATCA
>JAGCWG010000411.1 GCA_017961965.1 Bacteroidaceae bacterium
AGAATTAAGAACTTCGTGAAGCGGTCTCATGACCGTAGGGAAGTAACGGGGCAGCCTCCGGGACAATTCATAATTAAGAGTTAAGATTTATACTAAACATATAGTGATTACTATTCGTTAGCAAAATCTTAACTCTTAATTCTTAATTTACCACGTTTTCCATTATCTTCTTTATACATTATGATATACAAAAGAACTCCAGAAGACATAAGTCTTTTGGAGTTCTTGTAATAATATATTGTGTATTTATGTCGCTTAGATAAGCTCAACAGAACGCTGAACGAACTTGTTGAGGGCTTCGCCACGGAGAAGACCATTCTGGAGGAGTGCAAGGTCGATAAGTTGACTTACAACCTTTGTGTCCTTGAGCTCTACCTTGATGTCCTTTGTTGGCTCTGCCTTCTTCTCGCCTTCCTTTGGCTCTGGTGCAGGAATCTCGATGTCAACAGCTACTGCCTGTGCGTCTGTGAGTACCTTCTTGATAAGAGGGTGGTCAGTGTTAAGTACGAGGTTCATCATATCTGGCATATCACCGTAGAATGCCATTCCTGGCTGGAGACGTGCCATGTCCTTCATACGACGCATATATTCGCTCTGTGTGATGATGACTGGTGCAGATGATTCTCCGAGTGCCTGACAGTCAACCATGAATTCCTTCTTGTCAATCTTTGGAAGATTGCCCTGGAATGCCTTGTTGAGGATTGTCTTGTCACGCTCTGCGAGTTCAGTCTTCTTGGAATCTTCCTTTACGATAAGGCGGTCGATGATGTCGCCGTCAACACGTGTGAAGCGGCTCTTCTCAAACTTCTGCTCAAACATACCAATCATTGCTGGGTCAAGCTGTCCGTCGAGGAGGAGTACGCTGTATCCCTTCTTCTGTGCTGCCTCGATGTAAGAGTACTGATCCTGCTTGTCCTGAGCATAGAGGTAGATGAGGTTGCCATCCTTGTCTGTCTGGTTGTCCTTGATGAGTGTCTGGTACTCGTCGTATGTGAAGTACTTGCCTTCTGTGTCCTTGAAGAGTGCAAAGCTCTTTGCCTTGTCGTAGAAACCTTCGTCAGAGAGCATTCCGTAGTTGATGAAAATCTTGATGTCATCCCACTTCTGCTCGAAGTCCTTGCGGTCCTGAGTGAAGAGACTCTTTAGACGGTCACTTACCTTCTTTGAGATGTATGTTGAAATCTTCTTTACATTAGAGTCGCTCTGGAGATAAGAACGGCTTACGTTAAGAGGAATGTCTGGAGAGTCAATTACACCGTGGAGAAGTGTGAGGAATTCTGGTACGATGCCTTCAACAGAGTCTGTTACGAACACCTGATTGCAGTAGAGCTGAATCTTGTTCTTCTGTATGTCGAAGTTTGTCTTGACCTTTGGGAAGTAGAGTACACCTGTAAGGTTGAATGGATAGTCAACATTGAGGTGAATCCAGAAGAGTGGCTCGTCGCTCATTGGGTAGAGCTTGCGGTAGAATTCCTTGTAGTCTTCGTCCTTGAGGTCAGATGGCTTCTTTGTCCAGAGTGGGTTAGTGTCATTGATTACATCATCCTCGTCTGTATCAACCATCTTCTTCTCCTTATCGTCCCACTTGCTCTTCTTTCCGAATGCAACAGGGATTGCGAGGAACTTACAATACTTGTTGAGGAGTTCCTTAATCTTGTTGCTTTCAAGGAATTCCTTGCACTCGTCATCAATGTACATCACGATATCTGTACCACGATCTGCCTTGTCGCATTCTTCTATTGAGAACTCAGGGCTTCCGTCACAGCTCCACTTGACAGCCTTGCTGCCTTCGCGCCAGCTCTTTGTGATAATCTCAACCTTCTTGCTTACCATGAATGATGAGTAGAATCCGAGACCGAAGTGACCGATGATGGCATTTGCATCTTCTTTGTACTTATCGAGGAAGTCGTTTGCACCTGAGAATGCAATCTGGTTGATGTACTTATCTATTTCCTCTTCTGTCATACCGATACCACGGTCGCTGACAGTAAGAGTACCTGCTTCCTTGTTGACAGAAACCTTTACGGTAAGATCGCCTGCCTCACCTTGAAGTTCACCCTTTGCTGCAAGTGTGCGAAGCTTCTGTGAAGCATCTACTGCATTACTTACTATCTCACGGAGGAAGATGTCATGATCACTGTAGAGAAATTTTTTGATGACGGGGAAGATGTTCTCTGTCGTAACCCCGATGTTACCTTTCTGTGCCATTATTTTATTGTTTAATTTTTTCTTAATCCTGTTGTTGGTATAAGCAAACAAAATGCCAGCCATGTTGTGACTGACATTTTGACAAAATGACACGATATGTGTTCTTTTATGCTTTCTTTCTGACAATGACCTTGTCGCCATCGAGGATTGCTTCTATTGTTGCTCCTTGCTCAATGTCTCCTTCAACTATTGTCTCAGATATTCCGTCTTCAAGGTACTGCTGGAGTGCACGACGGAGAGGGCGTGCTCCAAACTGCTTGTCGTAGCCTTTCTCTGCAATGAACTTCTTTGCCTCGTCGGTAATCTCGAGATGATAGCCAAGTGCTTCTACACGTTCGTAGATGCCTTTGAGTTCAAGGTCAATAATCTTGACGATGGCATCAAGTTCGAGTTGGTCAAATGTGATAATCTCGTCAATACGGTTGAGGAACTCAGGTGAGAACTGTTTGTTGAGAGCCTTTTGTATTACACTTCTGCTTACCTCCTGGTCATTCTTGCCAGCCATTGCGCTGAATCCTACACCTCGTCCAAACTCTTTCAACTGACGTGTACCGACGTTGCTCGTCATGATGATGATTGTGTTGCGGAAATCGACTGTACGTCCGAGAGTGTCTGTGAGACGTCCATCGTCCATTACCTGAAGGAGAAGGTTGTACACATCAGTATGTGCTTTCTCTATCTCGTCAAGAAGTACGATGCTGTATGGCTTGCGTCTTACCTTTTCGGTGAGCATACCACCTTCCTCATATCCAACATATCCTGGAGGTGCACCTACAAGTCGGCTTGTGGTGAACTTTTCCATATATTCGCTCATGTCAACGCGGATGAGTGCGTCGCTGCTGCCAAACATTCGCTCGGCAAGCTTCTTTGTGAGATATGTCTTTCCCACTCCTGTAGGGCCGAGGAACATGAATACTCCTGTCGGACGGTTAGGGTCTTTAAGTCCTACACGACTGCGGAGGATTGCGCTTACGAGTTTGTCGATAGCAGTATCCTGTGCTATG
>JAGCWG010000412.1 GCA_017961965.1 Bacteroidaceae bacterium
AAAATGGCACGAGGATAGGACAAAACGAAAGTAATGAGAAATAAATAACGAGGAATGAGGAACTAAGCGACGCGTTCTCACAAACCAAAGTGAAAAAAATAAATTATTTGTAACAAGTGATAAGCAAAATTAGTATTGCAAATTAAATTAAAGTCATAAGGTTTGTATATTTATAGGATAAGCAGTACCTTTGTATCGCACTTTAGCAACATTGCGTCCCAACTATCACAAACAAAAACAAGATAAGTGTGGAAAAAGTGCATAGCTAAACTGAATGCATTGAATTGGGAACTTCCCTTAAACACAACAACATTGCAGATTAAGACAATATGAAACAGACTTATACAACACCAAAGTTCGCTGTTGCGAAGACACTGATTAGAGCATCACTCCTTGCAGGAAGTAATGCAAGACAGAACATACCTTTTACAGGTAATAAAGAAACAAACAGTTTTGACGCACGTATCCGTCAAAATGGATTAGACTAATCCTGCTACTCCTTTTTTTTCAAACAACCATTACAAAAAGCTCCCCATTAGTGGGAGCTTTTTGTGTAATGAATGTTTTTTCCATATTAAAACAGCTATGCGACAATAAAAAAGTTTATCTTTGCAGAACAACAAAGCAATGGATACGCATATGAAGAAACAGTATATAATAAAGGTGATGATGTTAACGCTTGCACTCATATTAGGCGTAAGCAACATTGAAGCCAAGTCAAAAAACTCAGAGGAAGCAAGGCAGTTATTTGACAAGGTATATAATATGGTATTTGGTCCACAGGGGGCACACCTGAAATATTCCGTCAATATCCTTGGCATATACAAGACGGAAGGCGAAATCGAATACAAAGGAAGGAAACAACGCTATCAAGAAGCACGTTATGCTTCGTGGAATGACGGAGTTACCGCATATATGGTGGACAAGAAGAAACACTCCATTGGAATCTTTGATGCGAACGATGACGACAAAGACAAATATTTGTCCAAGTTTAAATATGACATAAACGACTATAACTTCAGCTATGTCGTAAAAGGAAACACCTATGAACTTACTGCAGAAGTAAAGCATGCAAGTTTATTCGGTATAAAAGAAGTTGTTGCGGTGGTCAACAAAAACAACCTGCACCCTCAGAGCCTAAACATAAAACTGGCATGGTTTAGGACTACCGTCAAAATAACAGAGTTTAACAGTGGAAACATATCGGATGATATATTTGTTTTTCCAAAGAACAAATTCAAGGACTACGAATATATCGACCACCGAAAAAAGAAATAAGCAAACCATTGGAATCGCACACATATATTGATGTGCAGCAACCAGCAAACCACTCGTAAAACAAAACCAACAGATTAGACAAATGACGTATCGCGTAGCTAAATATCAATAAAACGACCTGTTTTTTCATTTTTTTGAAAAAATTGTGTGCGCTTTCAGCAGATTGTCGTACCTTTGCAACGTCAAAAGAAAAATAAGCACCTCAAAGGTTGCAACAGGGAAATAAAAAGATTGTTTAATTAAGTGGAATGTATCATATTGGGTAACTACTAAATTCCACAGGTAAAAAGATTTTTAGGTTATGAAAAAGTCAATTGTTATAGCAGCTGCACTCATGATGGCAGCAGTAAATGTAAACGCAGCATCAAATTCAAAGAAGGCTAAGGCTCCAAAGACTGCTTCTTACACAGTAGCTGAGACTTCATACGACAATGAGGGCAATGTTAGCGCAACATCTATTGAAGCATTCAATGTAGCAGAGATTGACGTACCAGCACGTGTACGATTCATCGAGGGTAACAACTACGGCATCAATGTTATCTCTTTGGCTGACAATGCAAACAATTCAATTCGTTACAAGGTTAAGAATGGTGTTCTCCGTGTATATACTACTGCAGAGTATGTTGAGAACGGTAGCGTAATCATCAACCTCGTAGTTCCAACTCTTCCAGAGTTGAAGACCGCAGCATCACTCAACACTATCAACGTTAGATAATACTGACATCATATCAACGATAGAAGAAGGTGAGCCTTTCATGGCTCACCTTCTTTTGTATATATACACGCATGATAAGCATTTTTTCTCCCACGGAGGCACGGAGAGCAGAGATTCTTCCTCCCCGAGTTTTTATGAGCGCACGAAGGTCGCAAATGCTCCAAAGAGGGCACGGAGATAGACCCTCTCCGAGAACTCCATGGAGCATTTGCGACCTCTGAGAACTCCAGATATATCATCGAGTTAAGTGCGGAAGCTCTGTGCTCTCCGTGCCTCCGTGGGGAAATAACACACTTGATGTACAAATAAAACGGTATAAACCACTTGGCTCATACCGTTTATTTTTTTATTCTAAGCAAGCCGATCTTGCGAAGCAAAATACAAACAATTACTTGTTTTCTAACATCTGCTTGAGTGCGGCTGCCAATTGTGCAGGACATGATGTGCCCTTGCCTCCACAGTTGATGTTCTCAATAAGTGGGATGACTTCTTCTGCCTTGCGACCTTTGACGAGTGCTGCAACGCCTTGTGTGTTACCACTGCATCCACCAGCAAACTGTACCTCGTTGATGATGCCTGTTGTCTCGTCAACGTCCACGGCTATTGCCTGCGCACATATTCCTCTTGTACGGAAGATTTGTTTCATGTTTGTATTTTTTATAAATTATGAAGTCAGGGAGTTGCAGGTGTTAAGATATTACTCTTTAACTTCCGAACTCCTTGACTTCTATGTATTGTAAAAGTAGAATAAGACTTTTACTTCATGTTTGTGTATACGTTCTGTACGTCGTCGAACTCTTCAAGACGCTCAACCATCTTGTCGAGAGTCTCACGCTGCTCGTCTGTTACCTCCTTGAGGTCGTTTGGAACGTATGTGAACTCAGCACCAGTAATCTCGTAACCGTTCTCCTCGAGGTACTTCTGAATCTGAGCGAACTGCTTTGGATCGCCGTAGATAGTGATTGTAGTCTCGTCCTTCTCCTCATCGTACTCCTCATCGTACTCGTCGTTTACGCCATACTCGATAGCCTCAAGAACGAACTCGTCCATGTCCATGTCAGCCTTCTTCTTGAATGTGAACTGGCTGTAGTAGTCAAAGAGGAAAGAGAGAGAACCTGTTGTTCCCATGTTTCCGTTGAACTTGTTGAAGATAGAGCGAACATCTGCAACGGTACGTGTTGTGTTGTCTGTAAGAGTGTCAACGAGCACAGCAACTCCGTGAGGACCATATCCCTCGTAAGTTACGCTCTTCCATGCTGACTTATCCTTACCAACAGCATTCTTGATTGCACGGTCAATATTGTCCTTTGGCATGTTCTCGTGACGACAAGTAGCGATAACGGCACGAAGGTGTGCATTGTTGTCTGGGTCTGGACCACCTTCAGCTACTGCGATGGCAATCTGCTTGCCAAGGCGTGTGAAAGTCTTTGCCATGTTACCCCATCTCTTAAGTTTTCTTGCTTTACGGAATTCAAACGCGCGTCCCATAATCTTATTCTTATATAATTGTATGTTTTAATTTTTAATTTCTAACTTTTATTTTACTTGCCACGAACTGTTGCACCAGTAGCCTTAACGATGCTCTGCTCAATCTTCTGCATTACAGCCTCGATAGCCTTGTCGTTGAGTGTCTTGTCCTCGCTCTGGAGCACGAAGTTGACTGCATAACTCTTCTTGCCTGCCTCAAGGTTCTTGCCCTCATATACGTCGAAGAGTTTGACTTCTTTAAGGAGCTTCTTCTCTGCAGAATAAGCGGCAGCCTCTACGGCAGCAAACTCAACATTTGTGTCGAGGAGGAGTGCAAGGTCACGGCTTACGGCTGGGAACTTAGGAACGTCATAGTAAGATACTGATGACTTCTTGATAAGCTTCATGAGGTTTGTCCAGTTGATGTCTGCATAATAAACAGGTGCATCTACGTCAGCCTTCTTTGTCTGCTTCTTGCTTACGACTCCGAACTCAGCGATAGTCTTGCCACCACGATTCTGGATTGAAGTACCCACTGCAAAGATGTCGTTCTTGACGTTGCCAAACACGAGTGCTCCAAATGGAACGCCAAGACGTGTAAGGATGTTGAGTACGTATGCCTTCAACTCGAATACAGATGACTCTTCGTCAGCATGTGCCCAGTTGCCTGTTACACGCTTACCTGTTACCCAGAGACCGAGGTGATAATCCTCGCTGTAAGCATTGAGAATCTTCTTTGATGACTCAGCACTTGCCTTGAGCACTTCTCCGTTCTCATCTACCTTCTCAAGGTTCTTGTCTGGAGCAAAGTAGTAGCAGTTGCCATACTCAAAGAACTTGAGGTTAGGCATACGGCGGTTGCTGTTGTGGTTGATACACTCGAGACCACCAAAGAGGAGGCTCTGACGGAGTACACCAAGATCCTGTGAGAGTGGGTTCATGAGGCGTACACAGTTACTCTGTGGGTATGTAGCACCTTCTGCGTCCTCTCCCTCTGGATAGTATGAAGTCTTTGTGAGCGAGTTGTTGAGGATTTCGTTAAATCCACAACCAACGAGTTGCTCAGCAATAATGTTCTGGAGTTTATTTGAACGGTCAAGTTCACCCTTTGTTGTGAGCGAAGACTTAACCTGTGAAGGAATCTCGATATTGTTGTAGCCGTAGATACGGAGAATCTCCTCTACTACGTCACAAGGCTTCTTTACATCCACACGGAATGCTGGAGCCTGAACCTTCAATCCTTCTGCGCTGCTCTCGAGCACCTTGAAGCCAAGGTCTGTGAGGATGCTCTGGATTGTCTCGGCAGGAATCTCCTTGCCGATAAGGTCTGTGATGTACTTGTATGTTGTCTCGATGATTGCATCCTGTGGGAGGCTCTCGTCCTTGATGTCGACAATCTCCATTGAGATTTCGCCACCAGCGAGTTCCTTTGCCATGAGGGCAGCCATCTTGATAGCATAAATCTGACCAGAAGGGTCAATACCGCGCTCAAAGCGGAAGCTTGCATCTGTCTGGAGTCCGTGACGACGTGCTGACTTACGAATCCATGTTGGATGGAAATATGCAGACTCGAAGAGTACATTCTTTGTGTTCTCGTATGTTCCGCTACCCTTACCGCCGAATACGCCTGCGATACACATAGGCTCTTCTGCGTTGCAGATCGCAAGGTCACGCTCTGAAAGCTTGTGCTCCACTCCGTCGAGAGTGACGAATGGTGTGCCCTCTGGCATAGTCTTAACGACTACCTTGTTGCCCTTAATCATATCTGCATCGAAGCAATGGAGTGGCTGACCATAAGCCATCATCACATAGTTTGTGATATCGACTATATTGTTGATAGGACGAATACCGATAGTTGTGAGCTTCTCCTTCAACCACTTTGGACTCTCCTTTACCTCACAGTTCTTGACAGATACTGCACAGTAACGAGGACAAGCCTCTTTGCTTACTACCTCAACGTCAATCTTGAGGTCGTTGTTCTCCACCTTGAACTCATCAACAGATGGGCGGTGGAGTGATGTCTTATATCCGTTCTGCTTGAGATAAGCATAGAAGTCGCGTGCAACACCCCAGTGTGAGCAAGCGTCTGAGTGGTTAGGGGTAATGTCCACCTCGATTACCCAGTCGCTTTCGAGACCGTAGTATTCAGCAGCAGGAGTACCTACTACTGCATCCTGTGGGAGCACGATGATACCGTCGTGACTTGTACCGATACCGATTTCGTCCTCTGCACAAATCATACCGTTTGACTCTACACCACGAAGCTTGCTCTTCTTGATTGTAAAGCACTCCTCGCCGTCGTAGAGTTTGCAGCCCAACTGAGCCACGATGACCTTCTGACCAGCAGCCACGTTAGGTGCGCCGCACACAATCTGCTGCACCACGCCGTTACCTTCATCTACGGTAGTGATGTGCATGTGGTCGCTGTTTGGATGAGGCTCACAAGTGAGTACTTCGCCCACAACGAGTCCCTCAAGGCCTCCCTTGATTGACTGTACCTCTTCCACCGCATCAACCTCCAAACCAACAGAAGTGAGAGCTGCTGCCACCTCCTGTGGGGTCATGTCGAAATCGACATATTCCTTAAGCCATTTATAAGATACGTTCATTATGTTGTTTTTTTATTATTTTCACATTTAAGCGCACAAAGTTAGTGAAAAATAGGCAAACGAGGAAAAGTGACAGAGAAAAAATGTTTTACAACAGTAAAAAAGGCACTCAACGAAAGAGTTAGCACAACAAAGGGACTTTGTAAGTTTACAGTTCAAAGCTGTTGGCATCAACAGAAGTATAAATTATGCGAAAACTTTTTTCAATAATGTTTTGCTGTTTAAAAAGAATGTCGTACCTTTGCACTCGCAAAACGGGAGACGCCCCTACGGAGCACCCCTTTAAGCACTAACATGGTGGATGTAGTTCAGTTGGTTAGAGCGTCAGATTGTGGTTCTGAATGTCGTGGGTTCGAGTCCCACCCTCCACCCCAAAAGAAAATGTCTTGCAAATCGTTTGCAAGACATTTTTGTATTTTATCATTCTTCTAACGAGACGATGATATTCCATTTGGGGACATTAATGGACTACCATCCCTAAAATGTGCATGGGGAGTGCACACCTTTTTGACCGTGAACCTTCGTCCATTTTTTCAATTGCAACATATTTTCCCTTACATATCTCTTAGGTGTGCTTTAGTTTTTTAGGGAAATGAAGTGACACATAATGAATACGTACGATGTACCAAACACGAATGTTATTTGACCTTTGCATATTGAATTAAACCTTTTCAATACAAGGAGTCTAAATACATAGTGAATTAATTAACTAACTTATTAACATTTGAAAATGACTAAAACAAGTTTCTACTCTCTCATACTGTGCTCGATGCTCGTAGCTGCACCTACTAACATGAAAGCACAGGTAAAGAATAAGGCAGTCACATTTGACTCATACAAATGGGGCTTCGGAGACATTAACGCAGAGGATGGCACAATAAGCCATACCTTCACGATGAAGAACAATTCAAAGCAAGAAATACGTATCAGCAAGGCTGTGCCAAGTTGCGACTGCATACGTGCTTTCTACACTACCGACTCCATCAAACCTGGTTGTGAGACAAAGGTGATGATTTCGCTTTCACCTACCAAGGGCGAAGGCAAGACATTCCGCTC
>JAGCWG010000413.1 GCA_017961965.1 Bacteroidaceae bacterium
ACCAAAATAAACATGCCAACAGACATAAGCGAAAAAGGACTTGAAACAATTATCGTTTCATACCTGCGCGACAAACAAGGATATGAGGAAGGAAAGAGCGAGGACTTCAACAAGGATTTCGCCCTTGACACCGAGCGTGTAAAACGCTTTATCACATCCACTCAGCTATACAAGGTGAAGGCTTCACTTTGTTTTGAGAATGAAAAAAACGAAAGACAGTTCTTTACACGACTTGCAAAAGAACTGTCTGAACATGGTGTGACGGATATCTTACGCAAAGGATTCAAATACAACATGACCACTTTCGACTTGTACAATACTCTTCCTTCTGAACTTAATCCGGCAGCTCAGGAAATGTACAAGAAGAATATCTTCTGCGTGACCCGTCAGTTATACTACAGCAAGGAGAATAAAAACAGCATCGACGTGATGTTGTCACTCAATGGTCTGCCTATAATGACGATGGAACTCAAGAACCATTTCACGGGACAGACCGTGAATGATGCCGTGAGACAATACAGGGAAAACCGTAATCCAAAAGACCCGCTTCTTGCTCCAAAGAGGTGTGCCGTACACTTTGCCGTAGATGACGACGAGATAAAAATGTGTACGTCGCTCTGTGGCAAGGAGTCATGGTTTCTTCCATTCAACAAGGGTGTAGATGGTGGCGCAGGAAATCCTGTCAATCCCAACGGTTTGCGTACAGCATACCTGTGGGAGGAAATTCTTGCCAAGGAGTCCCTGTCTGACATCCTCGAGAACTATGCCCAGGTCATGAAAAAGGCAATCAAGACTAAAATAGGTAAAAGCACAAAGACATCTATCGTATGGCCTCGCTATCATCAACTCGACGCAGTACGCAAGTTGCTGAAGCAGACCAAGGCTGGTGGCTTGGGTCAGCGTTTCCTCATACAACATTCGGCAGGCAGCGGCAAGTCTAATTCCATAACATGGCTTGCATACCAGCTTGCAGGACTGTTGGACAACAATAAGGCCTTGATGGACAGCGTTATTGTCGTGACAGACAGGGTGAATCTTGACGGACAGATAAAAGAGAACATTAAGGCTTTCGCTCGTCTGAAAAACATCGTGGGACATGCCGAACACTCGGATGAACTGCTAAAGCACCTGCAGAGTGGCAAGAAGATAATCATCACAACGATTCATAAGTTCCCGTTCATACTCGATGCCATAGGCACGGTGCTGAAGGACAAGCATTTCGGAATCATCATAGACGAGGCACACAGCAGCCAGAGCGGTTCGCTGGCTGCCCAGATGAATATTGCCCTAAGTGGCAACAACTTTGATGAAGACGATGATTTGGAAGACCGTCTGAACAAGATAGTCGAGGGCCGTAAGATGCTGAAGAACGCAAACTACTATGCTTTCACGGCAACACCTAAGAACAAGACTCTGGAGATGTTCGGAACACCAACAGAGGAAATAACCTTGGATGATGGCGAGATGAAATTCATGCCATTCCACGAATACACCATGAAACAAGCCATCGAGGAAGGTTTCATTATGGATGTATTGCAGAACTATACGACATTCAACTGTTTCTATGATATCATCAAGATTACGGAAGACGACCCTGAGTTTGAAAAGAAACATGGTCAGAAAGCAATACGTGCATTCGTGGAAGAACAGCCTGATGTATTCAAGATGAAAGCATCTGTGATTGTAAACCACTTCCTCAATAACGTGATAGCCAAAGGCAAGGTTGGCGGGCAGGCTCGTGCCATGGTGGTGACTGAAAGCATTCTTAATGCTATCAACCTATATGAGGAGATAAAGCGACAGCTTGAGATAGTCGGAAGTCCATTCAAGCTGGTTGTTGCCTTTTCGGGCACAAAGGAATACGGAGGCAGGGAAGTTTCGGAAGCAGACATAAACGGCTTCCCGTCATCAGAGATAGAAGACAGGATGAACGAAGACCCATACCGCATACTTGTGGTAGCCGACAAGTTCCAGACGGGTTATGACCAGCCTTTGCTCCACACCATGTATGTGGACAAGAAACTTTCTGACGTGAAAGCCGTACAGACCCTCTCACGTCTTAACCGTTGCCACCCGAAGAAGAAGGACACTTTCGTACTTGACTTCAGCAACGATGTGGGAGTTATTCAATATGCATTCCAAAGATACTACAAGACAACCATCCTCTCAGGTGCGTCCGACCCGAACAAACTCAACGACCTCATACGTGAGATAGAGGAGGCAAACATCTATACGGAGGATGATGTGAAGAAGGTTAACGAGTTGTATCTGGTACAGAACAATAGGGAACTCATAGACCCGATAATCGACCAGGCTGTAGATTTGTTCAATTTATTGGATGATAATATAAAGGTACGATGCAAGAGCGACATGAAATCATTTGTCCGTACATACCAGTATATCGCAAGCATTACGCCATATAGCAGTACGGAATATGAGATGCTGAACACGTATTATATGCTGCTCATTACGAAACTGCCTCTGCTCAAAGACGAAGGATATCAATACGAATTTGACAGATTGATTGAGTTCGACCATTTCTCCATGGTAAAAGAGGATGCATGTTCTCTACAACTGGACAATACAGATGCAGAGATTAACCCGATACCAGTCGGAATACATGCCGCGGGCCCTGAGCCTGAAATGATATCGCTCAGCGACCTGCTTGACGGATTCGACGATATAAAGTGGAAAAACAAGAAGAAAGCGATGGAGCAGTTCCTTAAATTCTTCAATCGCATACAGTCAAACGAGTCATTTGCAAATGCTGCCCGCAACAGCAACAAGGACACAGCCAGATTGCAATTTGACAACTCCATGTTGGAGATAGCAACAGAGATGATTGACGAAGATACAGAGTTTACACGCAATTATATCGAAAACAGGGACTTTATGAACTATGTGAACAATAAGGTATTCAATGTCGTGTACAACCACGCAAGAACATGACAGATACTCATTCACATGTCTTATAAATTGCCATTTGACCCCTCCGATATTTCGGAGCGGGACAAATGTCAATTGTTAATCGTGTACAGGAATTCACACACAAATTACTTTAGATTCTAATAATTAAACAACACATTTTTACCCAGATGCCCGAAACCCTGATAGGCATCCTCCCATTTACCCTGAAACCATGAATGATGCGG
>JAGCWG010000414.1 GCA_017961965.1 Bacteroidaceae bacterium
AATCAGAGCAAGACTACTCCGCTCCCTACCGACAACGGATATGCACATATGAATGTGGGTGACCTCTTTATCAAGGAAGGTTCACGCATTGTGTTTGATATCAATGGCGCAGACAATGCCTCTGGTGACAGGCTCAATGTTATGGGCAAGATGACTGTACGCAAGCAGAACTGGCAGTATGGTCCTAAATACCTTGCTCCTGTGTTTGAAATTCGTGCATCATCAAAACTTGCTGCTGGTGAATATCTTCTTGGCTCATTTAATGAACTGGCAGAAGGCTCATCTCTTGATAACATCATTGTGGAGTGCCCTAAAGGTACTGCAGAGCCTGTAGCACAGATATATGCAGAGGATGGTAAGTACTATCTACATGTCGGAACAAAACGAAAGAATTCAGGTAGGTTCATTTCAGGTTCAACATACTATTTATATAACGTTTCAACAGATAAGTTCCTTAGTCGTGGTTCAAACTATGGTTACCGAGCTGTGGTTGATGACTATGGAGTGCCTGTGGTATGCGAATCGACAGATGCGGGTATCCGTCTAAGATCAGCAGACTTAAAGATTGACAATACTGATGTCTATTATGGAGAAGATGGTAATATGTATGCCGACAAGAAGTTGAACAGTGGTAAGGTTTCAGCATTTAGTGTCGCACCAGTTGACGATACATCTGGTTTCTATACCATCATGAAGAGCGACGGCAAGTATGTATATGCTGTTACATCTCCTTCCAATCAGTATACAGTATATAACGATGGCGTAATAGGTACTAACACGAGTGCCGAGCAGACATATTGGCGATTTGTGTCAGCAGAAGAACGCAACGAAATCATCAGCGAGCGTGAAGCAGCCATGACAAAGTCCGAGTTTGTAAAGGCAGGACTCTCCTATGAGCAGAACTCATACAAGACAGAGGATTACACGGACAAAATAAACAACAGTTCACTCCGTACCACGGTAACAGGATGGACAGTCACAAGTAATGGTAATACAACGTTCAAAGTAGGATTTGATAGCAATGTGGGTGAAGTGTACGAAGGTGCTGGCTCATTGTCGCAGACTGTAAGTGGGCTCACACCAGGACTCTACCGTGTGAGTATGTACGGATTCTACCGTCAGGGAAGCAATGCCAACTGTGTATCACTCACGGATTATAACGTGTCAACAGCCTATCTGCAGGCAGGTAACAATAAGGTTCAACTCTGTGACTGGGCAAGTGCTCAGACTGGTGGCAACAATCCTAATTCACGTTCCGAGGCTAACTCTAAGTTCAACGATGGTAAGTACCTCAACATGGTATATGCCTATGTAGGTTCAGACGGTAAGCTTACTATCTCCGTTGTACAACCTTCGATGACAAAGATGGGATGGCTTACGTTCCGTGACTTCAGACTTGAACTCATCAAGCCTATAGAGACTGGAGACGATATAACTGGTATGATACAAAATGCCAGCTTTGCAAGTGGTAATGCTATAGGCTGGACTGGTAACCCTACTGTTAATGCGGAGAATCAGAATGCTGAATTCTTCAATACTACGTTTGAACTCAAGCAGACCATCAGCAACATCCCAGATGGATGGTATGAGGTAGGTGTGCAGGCATTCTATCGTAATGGTAAGTCAGGCGGCAAGGCATCAAAGGCTATGTTCTATGCCAACAACACGATGAAGTATGTACGTCGTCTTGATTCGCAGACTCCAGCCGAGTGTGGTCTCTCAGCCCTCCCTAATACGATGTCTGAGGCTAAGGAAGCATTTGCACGTGGACTCTACTGGAACTATCTCCGCGTGTATGTGGAGGATGGTACGCTCACGATAGGCATTAAGAAACCAGAAGGAGTAAGTGAGGACTGGACAATGTTCGACAACTTTACTCTCAAATATTTAGGTGCCAAGAATGATGACAATGACCGTACGCAGTACATTGCTAACAACTCGTTCGAGAGTGGCTCTATCCTTTACTGGTCAAGCATCAACACTGGTAGGGAATCAAATGCACAGGAAAACTCAAATGCAACATACACCATTGATATTGCAGACGGCAACTACGTCTTCAACTCATGGGATACATCAGGTACATTTGGTGTTAGCCAGACCATAACATCACTCCCTAAGGGCGTATATAGGCTTGAGGCTGTTCTTGCGTCAGATGCCAACAATAAGATTGAAATAAACATCAACGACGAGAAGGCTTTTGATTTCACAATGTATGGACCAAAGAGCAAGGGTTTGGTAGCCAAGTGTGACGATATCATCATTACTGAGACTGCTGATGTGCTCATCAATATTAAGTCAGCTACATGGTTCAAGGTGGACAATATACGTCTCACTTACATTGGTGAGGTGACTGAAGACATTCTCATTGCCGAGGCAAAGAGCAAGCTCCAACAGTCAATAGACGAGGCGAAGTATGCCATTAGTGCATATCCTTCTGGAACAAGAATCTTTGACTACAACACCACGTCCGTTAATGGTATCATATCTGCTGCCGAGAAGGCAGTCAAATCGTCATCAACAACAAGAGAACAAATCAATGCACAGACTAACAGCATTGATAATCTCGTAAAAAATATCGCAGAGGGTAATAGCGACATCTCATACAATGGTCCTGCCGCTAACACACGCTACAATATTATGTTAAGCAACAAGACTGTTACATTTGTTGACGGCAAGGCTTCTGCACTTGTGCTCGACAAAGTGAACGTAAACCTCATTCAGGCATTCATCCTTGAGGCTGACGAGTCTAATGCTTACTCATATAAACTCTGTTTCTATGACGAGAAGGGTACAAAGAAGTATTTGTGTACACTCAACGATGCTAACGGAGTAGTGGTAAATGAGGGTGACTATACCATTACCGTCACGTCAGATGTGTCAAAGGCTCTCGCCTTCGGAGTGGAACGAAGTGCACAATACTCATCCAATGGTGTGTTCTATCTGCGCAATCCTAAACTTGGCAACAACTATCTCAATAGTCTTGATAACTCATTCAAGACGGGATATGTCGGCAATGGCAAGGGTAACTTTACCATCAACGTTGCTGGCAAGGCGGAGACTACACTTGCTGTCAATGGCGAAGCGGAGTGGGGCACATTCATTGCTCCATACTCTGTGACAATACCAGATGGAGTCAAGGCATACACGGTATTACCTGAACTTGATGGTGAGTTCCTTGCCCTTACCGAGGTTACAAGTGTTATACCTGCCAACACTCCTGTACTCTTGTGTAACTACACAGGAAAGGATATCACATCCGTAAACTCAGACTACGGTTCTGCATCTGGTGACAACTATCAGGTGGGACTGCTCGTGGGATGTTACTCTTCAGCTTCTCTTCCAGTATCAGATGCAAGCTATAGGTACTATGTACTCCAGCGTCAGGAAGGAGAGACTTCGTTCTGTAACATTGCTTCAACGATGAGTGGATCTCCTTACAGATGTTATCTCAAGCTTTCTTCTGATGCTTCAAATAGCAGTCGTCTGCGTCTTCCAGCCTTGAATGGTGGCAATATCACGTTAGTCACTGAGCAAGAGCTTGACAGCCATATCATTAGTGAAGTTTACGACATCTCAGGTAAGGTGGTCAACGGAATCCAGAAGGGCGTCAACATCATACGTTTTAGGGATGGCAGCGTCAGAAAGGTGATAAGGTAAACACGCCTAATTTATAAAAAAAGCAAAAAGTACAACTAACAACTAACCTAATAAATGAAAAGAAATTATACAAGACCTGTTGCAGAGGTAAAGTCTGCCCGCATTCGTGCATCATTGCTTGCAGGTTCACTTTATTCTGCACCAAGAGTAGCTGGTACTCCTGCAATAAGTAATAGCAGGAACGCTGTTCCTGATGGACAGCTCGCACGCGAAAGAAGTTCTTTCGATTAAATCATGACAATTTGTTTCATTTCGTCCGTCTGTTATCCCTGTGGTAGCAGGCGGACGATTTGTTTTAGATGAAAGATGCACATCCATTATTCAGGGTCAGCGATAAAATAAGTTTCTCGATAAAGTCGTTCAAATATTGTCTATTCTGCAATCTTGATTGCAACAGAGTGAATCTGTTGCCAGCCAGCCTTGTCTGTGAGGCGAATCATGAAGTGATAGTCACCAGTATCAATATCGGCAGGAATCGGAATGTCAAACATGGCTTCGTATGAGCGTAGTCCTGACGGAATGGCGTAATCCTGATTATAGACCCAAGGATGTTGAGGTGTTTTCTTGGCATCCATCTCACAGTCAACGGATGTGGTACTATGGGTGTGGTGGTCGAAATTGTTATGTATCTCGATGTTGTAAGCACCCAGTTCCTGATTATCCGTCATGATATAATGGAATAGAATAGTTTCTCCACGATGATACACTTGACAGTCGATAGGATTCTCAATGATGTCCTTATTGCTGATTACTGGTTGCTGCATGTCTTTGCTGTCATCATCATCTGAATCGCCACAAGACACAACGCTTAGTGCTGATGCTGCAATAAGAGCCGTAATGAGGCTCATGGTTCTTTTGTTGTTCATTGTTCTGTATTTTTTATATGGGGTGCGCCGAACACGGCGCACCCTGTGGATTGTTTGCTTATTCTTCGTCGTGGTCGTGATGATGCTCATGCTCGTCGTCATCGTCGCCATCATCCTCTACTATTTCCAAGTGACTCTCAACTGTTGTCTGCTGACCCATATTGTCGGTTACAGTAAAGTGGAGGTGATACTCACCGAGTGGAGCATCAGCAGGGATGTCGATGTGCTCATGGAACTCAGCATTGCGCACACCAATGTACTTACCTGTAGTGTATGACAACTCAACAATCTTGTTGGCACCGCCCTCCTGATGTATCTCGATGTCAATACGCTTGATGAGACCTTCGGCAAGCATATCAGCTTCGAGGTGAAGGTCATGACCAGGATGAGCGTGTTTGCCATTGTCGTGACCAACCTCAGTGAGAGTGACAGATGGCTTTGCAGGCAACACATCGTCATCATCATTGCCACAAGATGTAAAACCAAAAGAGAGAACTGTTATGAGAGCCATCATGAGGCTCATATTGAATATCTTTTTCATTGTCTTTGTACGTTTTTAGGGGCACACCGTACACGGTGTGCCTGTTTTAACTTTTAACTCTTGCATCACGAAGAATGAGTGATGTAGG
>JAGCWG010000415.1 GCA_017961965.1 Bacteroidaceae bacterium
ATAAAAATACTTTCATAGGTTCTTGTCACTTGTTAATGGTTTTTAGATTTACAATATACTATATTTAAGTTTATCAAGTTCAACTGTAGCTTTCTTGCTTGGAGTTAACGGATTTATAAGATGTTAACTCCGTTTCGCTCCATGATGTTTATGGACAATGGATTGTCTGCTGTTTTATTTTTTTTCTTGCTTAATTTCCGCAAAGTCTTGATTAACTACGTCGCCTCCTTTGGACTTCTTAACACTTGAATTCTCAATCATCTATGACCCTGTATCTGCCAGACAGATGCATCATGGCAAAGAGTCGCATGAGACCGTCATAGTAGGCATCGTAGTAACCATCGGCGTATGGGAGATGTGATGAATTCCATATTCTGTCAACAAACTCCATACGATGCTCGTTGGTTGATACCAATGAAGCAGCTGCAAGAGTAGATACTATTCCGAGTGAATGGCGTAACTTAGTGTAGCCTCCGGCACCGAGAATCCTCTCTGGTGTCGTACCATCTACGTTGTACTGGTCAACGAAGGTGTCTATGCCTTGTGAGTAGAAGAAATTCTGTATCTTGTTCTCGTACATTCTCTGCCATTCTTCATCCTTGCCACCTGACCATGTGTAATCGAGCACGATGTTCATAGGCACTCGCCATGAGTCGTAGCGGAAAGCATCACCTATAAGTTGGCGTGAGTTCAGGAGTGTACCGTCATAGTTATTGTAGTCAGGAGTGAGACCTGTCTCTGGATGAATACTCTTGTGGAGGTATTCACGTGCAGCCTTGGCACATTCCATCCAATAGTCTGACTTACCGTCCTGTGCATATCGTGCCCATACCTCATAGAAGGCAGGGAGATGATATGAAGGGTCTGTATGGTTAGAACCCGGAACGAAGGTGATGAGCTTAGTCTTCTCGTCGATGAGTGACATTCTTACTGTGCGTGCAGGGAAGTTTCTGAAAGCAGGGAAGGTTGTTTCCCTTGGTTCCATGCACTTGAGTATGTGCTGTGCCTCTGCAAGGTAGTTGATGCCAGTGTCGTTGCCCCATCTGTTTGATGCAAAGAGTAGGGAGGTGATGAAGTACAGTTCACCGTCAGAAGCTGGTCCCATTGCGTTGGATGTACCGTCTGTCTTGCAACTCCAACGGAAATAGCCCTCGTAGGCACCTTCTTGATTCTGCATGTACTTCTTGCTCCATCGCCATATACGGTCGAAGATGTCCTTGCGGTCAAACTGCACTGCAATCATGAGTCCGTATGACATACCTTCTGTGCGGACATCGTGGTTCTTGATGTCAGACACATAGCCCATGTCATCGCCGACTTCAAAGTATATGCGGTTCTCACCAAAGAACAAGGAGTCGAATACGGCATTCAACTTCTTGTCAATCTCTTTCTCTGAATGACCCGCCTCACGGAATACGTTCTTGTATCTGTATGCGGGCTTTGCTACTGGTGTCTGTGCCATAATATTGTTTTGGCAATCATTGCTTAGTGAGCTTGCCGTAATCATGGACATGCCTACTGCTATTGCTTTTAATGGTTGGATCATGGTTCTCTTGCTCGTTAGGATACCACAAATATACAAACGTTATCGGAATTAACGCGTCTGATTGTGATATTTTTGTTGTTTTTATGTTATTGAGTTTTGTGTTTTGTTGTTTTTGTAACGAAAATTTAGAAAAATAAACGACCTGTACGGTTGTAGTTTTGCACAAAGGTGCATATTAAAAAAACAGTCAAGAAACAGAACAAAAACAAGAAAAAAC
>JAGCWG010000416.1 GCA_017961965.1 Bacteroidaceae bacterium
ATGAAAGGTATAATGCCACACCTGCCTGTCATCACATCCGTACTAAGGACTACGGACGACGTGAGAAAGCTACAGAAGGGCAACGGAAACGCCACAACAAACTCGTGCCATTGCTACGGCACGACCGTGGACATTTCCTATAACAGATTCATGCCCATCACAGGCAAGCA
Organism: Bacteroidaceae bacterium; assembly: GCA_017961965.1. Next base: position 171 of record JAGCWG010000416.1, read on the forward strand.
CACGTCATCCATGCCGCTCACACGTATGGATTACGACATGAAACAGGTGTTGAGCGAAGTCCTCTACGACCTGAGGGAACAAGAGAAGTGTTACGTGAAATACGAATTGAAACAAGGATGCTATCACCTGACAGTAAGATAAAAAGACCCTCTCCCCAACCCTCTTCAACCTCCGTCGAGCAGGGGACTGCTCTCCCCTCATTTCGGGACAGAGAGACATTTAGTCTCTCTTCTACGCCCTCATTCGCCTCTATGGGGAGGGAGGCAATACAGTCAGTTTAATCGACAAACAAATGAACGAATATATTCATTTCCTGCCAAAGGAAACAGACAACATACCATCGCCTGAGAAGTTTACATTTCCTTTCTGCTACGAGCCACACCCTCTATGCGTGGAAGCCGTAAGGCAGATAAAGGACGACATAAGGCAACGATTCACATCACTCCAGACATCAGGCAAAATGTTTGGAGTGCTTGTTGTACAGACACCTTACGGAAGAGGATTCCTATGTGCATTCTCTGGCATTTTGGAGGGCAGCTACCACCATAGCGGTTTCGTACCACCCGTACTCGACATACGTCAGCCAGAAGGACACTTTGCAAAGGAGGAAAGACTCATTTCTGATATAAACGCAAGGATAGCAAGTCTTGACATGACAAAGGATGCGGAAGAGATAGAAGCCCTCAAGACAGAGCGCAAGCAAAGGTCCCTTGCCTTGCAGACATGGCTCTTCCTCAATTACGAGATGTTGAACATCAAGGGTGAGAAGAAACATCTTTTGGAAATATTCAAGGATTACAAGGCACCACTTACCGTGGAGCAATACAAACAGAAGGCAAAACCCACAATAGGCGTACCTCCTGCAGGTTCGGGCGAATGTTGTGCGCCTAAGCTGCTACAGTATTCATTCAAGGAGAACTGGAAGCCACTCTGCATGGCAGAATTCTGGATGGGTGCCTCGCCAAAGGATGAGTTAAGGACAGAAGGACACTACTACCCTTCGTGCAACAGCAAGTGCAAACCTATCCTCAGTCACATGCTCGTGGGACTTGACGTGGAAGAGAATCCCATGATTGCACGTAACCGTAAGGTGGCAAAGGAGATGAAGGTGCTCTACAGGGACGAGGATATAGCGGTCATCTGTAAGCCTTCGGGTATGCTCAGCGTACCTGGCAAGGAGGACGATCTGCCATCGGTAGAAGGCACATGCCGCGAGATGTTCCCAAATGCCACAGGAGCCATGATTGTCCATAGACTTGACATGGACACATCTGGAGTGATGGTTATTGCACTCAACGAAGATGCGCACAAGAACCTTCAGGAGCAATTCATCAAGCATACTGCACAAAAGAAATATATTGCGATAATAGAGGATAAGGAGTCGCTGGCTTCCCTGCCCAAGGAAGGCGAGATTTCTCTTCCGCTATGTGGCAACCCATTTGACCGCCCACGACAGATGGTGAGCTACGAGCATGGCAAGAAGGCACATACGATATACAAGATAGGAGAAAAGACGGACAAAGGCATCAAAGTGGAACTATGGCCTCTCACAGGTCGTACACACCAGCTAAGGGTTCATTGTGCCCATCCAGACGGCTTAGGCAGCCCAATCGTTGGCGACAATCTCTATGGTCACACCTCCGACCGTCTATACCTACATGCCGAGGGGCTCACATTCCGCCACCCAAAGACAGGAGAACAGATGGAATTTGATGAGGTGAGTTTTTAAGTTATTCTTGAGTTTTTAAGTTTGTAGGTTCTTAAGTTTTTTAGTTTTCACGGAATATGTAGCCGCAAGAACATAAAAACTTAAGAACCTACATCATTCAGGGTAAAGCCATTCAACGCTTTATCCAGTTCTCTATAACAATATTAGGAATTCTGCCTAAGTGTTTGACATTTTCAGTTACAAGAATAAGGCTATTATAAACGGCAGAAGAACCGATAAGAACATCAAAGTCATCTATTCTTTCGCCTTTTAATTCAAGGTATGCTTTGTTTTCTCCAAAGAGTTGCAGGCAATCACGAACAGGAAGTACCCTAAAGAGCTGTTCAATAATCAACA
>JAGCWG010000417.1 GCA_017961965.1 Bacteroidaceae bacterium
CAAAGGAAAGCTGCCACTTTACACTACGTAAACATGATGTTTACGATGCGTAAAGTGGCAGTTTCCGTTATATGTGTCTATAGCAAGTTATTCCTTCGCATCCATTTCCTTCCATTCGGAGTAAGACAATAAAGAAGGAAAATAGCACAAGGTACAACCAATACAAATGCAGCAATATAAACTCCCATAATCAGTTTCCTTTCTTTTTATCAGTTAATACCAATCCAGTTCCAAGTGCAAATAACACTATGATGATGCCAAGCACATACAATACATTCAAGCCTCACTCACTTTTGTCGCAAAAATATGACAAATCCACGTAATAGCCAAAGATTTCATAAAAAAATCACGAGATTTATTTGACAGATTTATGTAAATTCCTTTATCTATTCAGGATTTTTGCACTACTTATGCAGTGCTTTCACTTGAAAAACGGCAGTGTCATAGGCTTCGCCAAACACGTTTTTTGAGTGAAAGCATTTCTTTTTGTCCTTCTTTGAGAACAAAAGGACTTCGCTCGTTTTATGCTATACATTTGATTATAGAGTATTTAAGGATGTATGCGGTCATTAAGGTCATTGGTCATTAAGGTCATTAACGATTTCGCGATCCAAAATTACGCCACTATAATAATATAATTTTAAAATTATATTATTATAGTGAGCCGAAAAGAGAGAGAAAATTCCTTTTTGACCTTAATGACCAATGACCTTAATGACCACGTCTCTCGCTTCGCTCGAAGTGAAAAGTGAAAAGTTTGAGGAATCGGGGGCTCAACCCTCGGGAAAAGTATTGCATATTCGGGAATAGGTTCGTACCTTTGCACCGTGATTGATAAGCGACACTATCCAACCCTTACTTATATCGAGTGCGGATATAAATTTATGGCAGACGTCGGTCATAACTATTGTTTCGAAAAACCTCATCAACCGAGACAAGAAACAGCACCCAAAGCACCAGTTGAGAGGCTATAAGGTTGGTAGGTTGTCAGGTTTTCGGGTCGCTACGCTTTCAGGTTTGATACTTGTATGCGGCGGAAAGACTCAACACAGAGAGCACATAGAAGCCGAGAGGCTCTCAGAGAAAACTCCGTGGTCTCAGTGTCATCTGTGTTAAAACAAATCTCAATTACTTCCCTGCGGTCAGTGAGATTGATTCGCTAAGTTGAGGGGTCGGGAGGCAAAAAAAATCTCCCCTTCAGACGCAAGCATCCAAAGGGGAGAAATGGTTTTATCTATTCCCTTGTGCAAGGGAGAGATGATTAGAGATTTGGATTGAGAGTCTTCCAGTTCTCGATTGATGGGATGATACCGAGAGTTACGAGCTCATCACGCATCTTCTGGAGGTGCTCATAAGAAGCCTGAAGAGCAGCCATTTCATCAGCAGTACCCTCTGGTGCAGTGAAGTGAACACCATCCTTGTCGATTGTTGTTGGCATAGCCATCATCACGTTCTTGTAGCCGAGCTTGTCGCAGTTAACGTAGCAACCAGCAGGGAGAGTGAATGGCTCACCACCCATAGCACCTTCAATCATCTTGACAGCCTGATATGCTGGGCTCTGGAATGAAGAACGACCACGGAGCTTGATGATGTTTGAACCACCCTGGATAGTGTTGTGCTTAATCTCTGCCCAACGCTCTGCTGAAAGTGGGAGGTCAGCAAGTGGCTTGCCATCAACCTTAACCTTAGAAGCGAATACAGCCATCTGCTCTCCGTGACCACCGTAAGTGTGTGCACCTGTAACCTTGTCCTGCTGTACACCGAACTCCTGTGCGAGCTGCTGCTGGAGACGAGTAGAGTCGAGAGCTGCGAGTGAAGTGAGCAGGTTTGGCTTAAGACCTGAGTGGATAAGAGCTGTAAGAGCAGTAACGTCTGCTGGGTTGAAGATAACAACAACATGCTTTACATCTGGGCAATACTCCTTGATGTAGTCACCGAACTGAGCAGCAATCTGGCAGTTACCCTTGAGGAGGTCCTCACGAGTCATACCTTCCTTACGTGGAGCACCACCTGAAGAGATGATGTACTTAGCACCTGTGAAAGCAGTCTTTGGGTCAACTGTCCAAGTGATGTTAGCACCTGGGAATGCACAATGAGCCATCTCATCTGCTACTCCGTGAACACCTGGTTCGAAGATATCATAAAGACAGATGTTTGGTGTGAGACCAAGCATAAGAACTGACTGAACCATGTTTGAGCCGATCATACCGCCGGCACCTACGATAACGAGTTTCTCGTCTGTTAAGTAAGCCATAATGTTTTTAATTTTTTATATTGTTATTATATATTATGTCACGTTTCGGAGTGCAAAGTTATCCCTTTATTTCGTTTCACACAATTTTATTCTGCAATTTTTGTTCACTAAAATTAAAAAAACAAGTTTTTATCCCGTTTCAAGAGACAAAAAAACACAAAGTGGAATGTTCATTGTACAATATAGATAGAATACGAAACAAAGTAAGTATCTTTGCAGCCCGTGAGAATACTACGGTTTTCTCTTTCGAACGGAAATACGCATCTCTCTTGAAACACAGAGAGCACTGAGGACTCAGAGGGAAATATTTTATCTTTGAAACGAAGATTTAGAAAATTCATTCTAATCTCCGTGTCCTCTGCGACCTCTGTGTTTCAGGAAAAGACTAATCATTAACAACAAACACTATGTTACATTTTGACACAGATTACATGGAAGGGGCGCACCCAAAGATTATGCAGCGCCTCATGGAAACAAACCTCGAACACACCGTAGGTTACGGCTCTGACGAATACAGCAAGAGCGCAAGACAGAAGATACGTGAGGCTTGCAATGCTCCCGATGCCCTTGTTCAGTTCCTCATAGGCGGTACACAAACCAATGCTACGGTGATTGATGCCCTGCTACACAGACACGAAGGGGTACTTGCTGCCGAGACGGCTCATATCAACGTACACGAGAGCGGTGCCGTAGAGCACAGCGGACATAAGGTACTCACACTCCCCTCTTACGACGGCAAGGTATCAGCCAATGACGTAAGAAAATTCATCGACGACTTCTATGCTGACGAGACATACGAGCACATGGTTGCACCTGGTATGCTGTACATCACCCAGCCAACGGAGTACGGCACAATATACTCTCTCAAGGAACTGGAGGAACTGAGCGACATCTGCCACTCACACGACATACCGCTCTACCTTGACGGTGCACGCCTTGGATATGCGCTTGCCAGCGACGATGCTGACTTCACGCTTGCAGACATTGCCCGTGTGTGCGATGTGTTCTACATAGGCGGAACAAAGGTAGGAGCCATGTTTGGCGAAGCCGTAGTGGCAAAGAACCCGAACACTCTGAAGCATTTCTTCCCTCTCGTCAAGCAGCACGGAGCACTCATGGCAAAGGGACGTATGCAGGGAGTACAGTTCGAGACGCTGTTTACCGACAACATGTACGTGGACATTGCACGTCATGCAGTACGTCTCGCACAGAAACTGCGCAAGGCTTTTGAGGACAAGGGCTACAAGATGGCTGTCAACTCACCAACCAACCAGCAGTTCGTCACATTGCCTAACGATGTCATGGATCGTCTCCGTCAGCACGCCACATTTGAGCAATGGGGCATACGAGGCGAGCACGAGACAACAGTACGTTTCGTTACAAGCTGGGCAACGACAGAGGAAGACGTAGATGCATTCATTGAGAAAATATAGGAGCGGCCCCACCCCAGCCCTACCGAGGGAGGGAGACGGCACACGACTTGCAGATAAAAACACGATTTGTTTTTAGAACGAAAATTTAGAACTTTTCTCACCGAAGGTAAAATTAAAGAAAATTTATCGACCTGTACGGTTGAAACTGTATGTTGTTTTTTGCCGCAGTGCGGCCAGTTAAAAAAACATGGTAAAAACCAAATA
>JAGCWG010000418.1 GCA_017961965.1 Bacteroidaceae bacterium
ACTCTGCAAGGATTGCGTGCATCTCAGTATTATTGTCACCACTCTTACCGAGCACCTCGACAATCTCGCCAATAGGATTGCGTGCATCCATTGGCCAGTCCTTGACACGTACTGCTACTTTCTCACCATTCTTGCCACCCTTGAGTTCATCAAGAGGAATGGTGATGTCACGAAGCATACTTGCATTAGGTGTGAGGAGATAAGCCTTGTTAGGCTGTACATCGAGAGTTCCGACCCATATCTTGTCACTACGCTTGACTATTTCAGTTACCGTTCCGTGCAACTTACTGCTTCCACGCTTCTTGGCAAGGAGATTGATCCTCACACGGTCACCAGGAAGTGCATGAAGTGTGTCTTCGTCATATACGGATATTCCCTGACCATCATCAGTATCCACGAAGTTACGTCCACCAGCAGTACGGCTGAACACACCTTCTGCCGAATGAGCCTTGCCGTTATATATAAATTCTCCCTCATCATTACGGGCAATGAAGCCCTGGTCGAGCAAGTCATTGAGCACATCGACACACAGCATTCGCAGAGGGTGACTTGTCAGTCCGAGTGCGCTGAAGAACTTCTTCAACGTATATGTTTCCCCTGGGTTCTTGGTAAGGTAAGCCGTTACCATTCCCTGAAGCTCCTTCTTGTTGATATGTGACTTAGTCAGTCCTTTCTTTTTTGCCATAATTATTACAATCTTTAATTTTGAGTCTAAATTTACGAGTTTTTTCTGACACAAAATGTTATCTTTATGTTAAAACGTTGAAAAATGGGTATTTTATACTACCTTTGCACCAAAATGTGACTAATAATGAATATACTGATAACAGGTGCAAGTGGTTTTATCGGCAGTTTCCTCTGCGAAGAAGCACTTAACAGAAACATGAATGTGTGGGCAGGAATGCGTACTCATTCGAGCAAGAAATACCTTCAGGACGAGCGTCTGAACTTCTTAACTCTCGACCTTTCCAATACTGACACACTCGCTTCACAGCTCGGAACATTCAAGGCTGAAGTGGGCAAGTTTGACATCATCATCCATGCTGGTGGTGCAACAAAGTGTCTCCACAAGGAAGACTTCTACAAGCATAACTATGACTGCACACGCAATCTCGTGAACACGCTCAAGAGCCTTGACATGGTTCCTCAGCAGTTCCTTTATGTGAGCAGTCTTAGCGTACTTGGTCCTCGTCGTGAGGACATGGTGGCAAAGCATGCCATCCGTATTCCTGACGGCATAAAGGCAGACAAGACTTTCGTTGACACATACACCATCAAGGAATCTGTATATGAGCCAATGCTCGCCACAGACACTCCCGTTCCTAACACAGCTTACGGAGAGAGTAAGGTAAAGAGCGAGAACTTCCTCAAGGAGAGCGGAATAAACTATACAATCTTCCGTCCAACAGGAGTGTATGGACCTCGTGAAAAGGATTACTTCCTCATGGCACAGAGCATACAGCAGCACTTCGACTCTGCCGTAGGTTTCAAGCCACAGGAGATTACATTTGTGTATGTGCGCGACCTCGTGAATGCCATACTGTCTGCCATCGGCAAGGACGTAAACGGCAAGATATACAGCGTGAGCGACGGATATGTATATAACAGCCGTGCCTTCAGCGACCTCCTCCAGAAGGAGATGGGTACTAAGTGCGTACTCCACATCAAGTTCCCGCTATGGTTCCTCCGTACCGTATGTGCCGTGTCTGACATGATGATACGCATCACAGGCAAGATGAATGCACTCAACAACGACAAGTACAACATACTCAGCCAGCGCAACTGGCAATGTGACATCACTCCTCTACAACAAGATCTCGGCTTCACACCAGAGTGGAACCTTGAGCGCGGAGTAAAGGAAGCTGTCGCTTGGTACAAGGAGAACGGATGGCTGAAATGAGGCCCCACCCCTTCCCTCCCCATAGGGAGGGGGACCAAGCAGAAATAAATTCAAAATTAAGAATTAAGAATTCAAAATAAACAATTAGCTAACATCCACAATATTAGAGCCATCATTGGCTCTCACATTAAGTCATCAATGGCTTAATAGAATGTGTTATGAAAGAACTACAAGAATTATTAAAGAAACAATATGAACCAGGATTGCTAAGCCTTGAGTGGATTACAGTCCTTTATGTTTTCTACACAACAATCCTCATACTGTTCTACTGGAACGGGCTCAATGACCCAACGGGTATGCTCCTCACACGCGTAGGAGTCATCATAGGCATTGGCATCATATACGCCATCTACAAGCGTTTCCCATACCGTATATTGCGTGTGGCGCGTATCGTACCGATGATGGTACTGCTCATAATCTGGTATCCAGAGAACTACGACTTCTGTAGCCAGTTGCCATACCTCGACCATGTCTTTGCAGGTATCGACCATAGCATCTTCGGATTCCAGCCAGCACTGGAGTTCAGCAAGGCAGTCGATTCTACCTTCTGGTGCGAGGCTTTCAACCTCGGATATTATGCCTACTACTACATGATGGCAGCCACAATGCTATTCTATTACGTATGCAGATACGACCGTGCAGACAAGGCAGGATTCATCTTCCTCGGCTCATTCTTCACCTACTACGTGATATACCAGTTCTTGCCAGTGGCAGGACCTCAGTACTACTTCAAGGCTGTAGGCGAGGAAGCAGCAACACTTGGAGTATTCCCTGAAGTTGGCAATTACTTCCGCACACACTTAGAGTGCATACCTCTTGACGTGCGTGGCATATTCAGTAGTCTTGTACTCTCCGCTCAGGAGGCAGGCGAATGTCCTACAGCAGCATTTCCAAGCAGTCATGTAGGCATGAGCACGGTAACCATGATACTTGCATACCGCTCAGGCAACAAGCCATTATTCTTTATCATGTTGCCACTCTACCTCCTCCTTTGCTGTGCAACGGTATATATCAAGGCACACTATTTCATCGACTCACTCGTAGGCTTCATCTTTGCCTGCTTCATATACTGGGTAATGTACAAGGTGTATGACTCCCCTCTAGTTAAAATGAAGATAAAGAGAAGTTAAAATGTAGTTAAAAAGACGATACTCATTTCGTTGAGTGATAAGTTATTCATAGGCGAACAATCTATCGTCTCTTTATCTTCACTTTAACTCCATTTTAACTCCTCTTTAACTCCAAACAAAACAATTCATAACTCGCCGTGTGAATAATCCGCGAACAGACATACCAACTCCCCGTCCTGAATGGAAGGGGAAGGGGGAAGGTCACTTTCGTACCCGCCAAATCCTCCGCATCGCCTTGCCAAGCATAGTGTCAAACAT
>JAGCWG010000419.1 GCA_017961965.1 Bacteroidaceae bacterium
ATGCCTGTATTGTCCACTTCTTGTCTGATATGAAACGCAGGTTAGTCTCGCCATAGAAATAGTTGGCGATGATGGTTGAATAGGCAAAGAGGAATATGGCTGCCGTGATGAAGTATCGTCCGATGCTTCCCACCTCCGATTCTATAGCCTCAGCCGTAAGCAGGATACCATCCTTGCCACAGTCGTACTTGCCAGATATGATTATTATGAATGCCGTACAAGTACAGATGACAAGTGTGTCAACAAAGACACCAAGTGCCTGAAGCAATCCCTGGTTGACGGGATGTGCTGTTTCTGCAATAGCAGCAGCATTAGGTGCACTTCCTTCGCCTGCCTCGTTGCTGAAGAGTCCTCGCTTTACGCCCTGCATGATGGCTGCACCCACGCCTCCTCCTGCTACCTGACGCAATCCGAAGGCATCTTCAAATATCAGTCCAAAGACATCGGGAAGGTCCATGATGTTCATACCTACAATGACAAGGGCAAGTATCACGAAGCCGATAGCCATGAAAGGTACGACGAGCGAAGCAAAATGTGAGATACGTCGAATACCTCCGAAGATGATGACGAGTGTGGCAAGCGTTACGACCGCACCTACAGTTGCCTTGTTGAGTGAGAAGGTGTCGGACACGCTGTCGCAGAGTGTCGTGCTCTGTACCACTTGGTTGGCAAGTCCGAACGTGATTGTGATGAGTAATGCAAACAAGACACCCATCCACCTTTTGCCGAGTCCTGTCTCCATATAGTATGCAGGACCGCCATAATAGGAATCCTCACCCTTGCGCTTGTACAACTGGGCAAGCGTTGACTCCACAAATGCTGTGGCAGAACCGAACACAGCCATGACCCACATCCAGAGTACGGCACCCGGTCCACCTACGAAGATTGCGCTTGCCACACCTGCAAGGTTGCCTGTGCCTACACGACTGGAGAGTGCGACGGCAAAGGCTTGGAACGAACCTATAGAGCCGTCCTTTGGTTTTGCAAACATGACCTTTACCATCTGCTTGATCATGCGGAACTGCATGAACTTGAGTCGGAGTGTAAACCATACGGCACACAACACGAGCATCGTGATGACCACGTATGTCCAGAGATAATCGTTTATTGTATTAAGTATTTCCATAAAAAACAAGCCCCATTTCCATGAAGGAACATAAACACTGGGGGATAATCGTTAGTTATTTTAACTCGTGCAAAGGTATCACTTTATTAGCAGACAAAAGGAATAATTGTTATTTTTTCTCATTTTTTGTTAGCAAAATGCAACAAGTAATGACATTTTTCACTACATTTGCACCCGAATTTAACTAAAGGGGTGCTGAAGTTAAAATGAAGAATGATTAACGAAGTATGAAGAATTGCCATCCGGAGGGCTATTAATCATTACAAATTACTCATTCCATTATTACACTTCGGCTGAGATCACACCCATTGAACCTGTGCAGGTAATGCTGTCGTAGGGATGATTGATAAAGAGCCTCTTTATGTAGTATTAATCTTTAGTTAAACAATTATGGTAAAAAGATCTTTGATTGCATGCGTATTAACTTCTACTCTCAGCATGCAAGCACAGAGTCAGCAGGACTCAATCTCTAAAGTACATGAACTTCAGGAAGTAGCCATCCTTGGCCTTCGTGCAAACAAGACAACTCCAGTTGCCTACTCCGAACTCAACAAACAACAGATTCAAGAGATGAACAAGGGCAAGGACATTCCTTTCCTTCTCTCAATGACTCCATCAGTCACTATCAGTTCCGATGCTGGTAACGGCGTTGGCTACACAGGCATCCACGTCCGCGGTACAGACCCAAGTCGTGTAAACGTGACAGCCAATGGTATCCCTGTGAATGACGCAGAGTCAAGCCAAGTATACTGGGTCAATATGCCAGACTTCGCATCAAGCATGGAGAGCGTGCAGATTCAGCGTGGTGTAGGTACGAGTACCAATGGTTCAGGCGCATTCGGTGCAACAGTAAGTATGGAAACGGAGAAACTTGGTGGCAAGCCTTACCTCTCATACGACCAAAGCGCAGGTAGCTATAATACACACAAGGAGACACTCAAGTTCGGTACAGGACTTCTCAATGGCCACTGGGCAATGTCTGGTCGTCTTTCTCACCTCGGTAGTGACGGTTACCTTGACAGAGCAAGCACACGTCTCAACTCTTATTTCTTCCAGGTAGGTTATCTTGCAGACAACACAATGGTGAAGTTTGTTACGTTCAACGGAGAGGAAAATACTTATCACGCATGGAACTACGCAAGTAAATACGAGCAGAGCCTCTACGGACGCACATACAACTCATGCGGAGAATACAAAGATGCCAACGGCAACAAGCAGTATTATAAAGACCAGACAGACAACTATCATCAGCAGCACTATCAGTTGCTCCTCGACCAGAACATCGCTACGATGTTCAAGTTGAACGTAGGTCTCCACTACACTCGTGGAGATGGCTACTACGAGGAATACAAGAAGAAGAGAAGCCTTGCTGAATATGGTCTCTCAAACATCATCATCCCAACATACGACGAGGATGGAAATGTAAACGGAACTAAGACTGTTGAGACAGCAGACCTTATCCGTCGTAAGCAGATGGGCAACGACTTCTTCGGATTCGTTTCTTCACTCAACTTCGACAACAAGGACAACATTACTGCTACACTCGGCGGTGGATGGAACAAGTACGTAGGCGACCACTGGGGTAACGTGCTTTGGGTACGCAACTACACAGCAAGCCTTGAACCTAACTTCGAGTACTACCGCAACAAGGCCGTGAAGTATGACGGAAACATCTACGCAAAGGGTAACTGGGAAATCTTTGACGGTTTCAACACATACCTCGACCTTCAGTACCGTCACACAAGTATCGACATGAACGGTTGTGCAGACTGGTGGCTCACGTCTCCAGAAGAGCGTATGATTCGCAAGTACGACTTCTTCAATCCTAAGTTCGGTATCTTCTATAAGTTCAACGAGAACAACAACGTTTATGCATCCGTTGCCGTTGGTCACAAAGAGCCTACACGCAACGACTTCGAAGACAACTATGGCAAAGAGCTCAAGGCAGAACAACTCATCGACTGGGAAGTTGGCTACAAGTTCTCTTCTGAGAAGTTCACAGCAGGCGTTAACCTCTACTACATGGACTATAAGAACCAGTTTGTACTCACAGGTGAGCTCAACAGCATCGGCGAGATGATTGCCAAGAACTCTGGTAAGTCTTTCCGCATGGGTGCCGAGTTTGAGGCAGCATACCAGCCTGTTGACTGGTTCCGTTGGGACGTAAACGCGACTCTCTCACGTAACCGCAACATCGACTATACGGTTGAAGGCACAAACAGCGATTGGAGCAAGATTGGTAGCATCAACCTTGGTGACACACCTATATCTTTCTCACCAGACTTTATCTTCAACAACCGCTTCACATTCTCACACAAGGGATTCCGTGGACAGATTCAGAGTCAGTACATCGGTGAGCAGTACATGACCAACACAGGTTTCAAGTCATTCGTTGCAAATGACGACTATGGCAAGGAACAGACAATAGGCATGACACTCGGTGAGTTCTTCACTACTAACATCGACTTGGCATACACATTCAAGTTCCGCAACACCATCAAGTCACTTACCGTTGGTTGCACAATCTACAATGTATTCTCAAAGGAGTATGACAACAACGGATGGGCTTACTGCGAAATTGGCAAGGATGCCAACGGTAATGCCTACGCTTGGTCAAGCGACGTATATGAGGCAGGCTTTGCACCATCAGCACCATGTCACTTCATGGCAAACCTCAGCATCAATTTCTAACTCATGATTGACTTCATCACGACACATTGGCTTGAGATTCTCGGTACACTGGTAGGCTTGGTCTATCTGTGGCTTGAACTGAAGGCAAATAAATATATGTGGATAGCGGGCATTATCATGCCTGCTATCTCCATTTTTGTATATTACGATGCAGGTCTGTATGCCGACCTCGGTATCAACGTGTATTACCTCGGTGCAGCAATATACGGCTATGTACTGTGGCAACTGACATTCCGTA
>JAGCWG010000420.1 GCA_017961965.1 Bacteroidaceae bacterium
GGATGCGGTACTCGCCCTCTTCAAGCTGCTTCTTCAACGTACCCTTTAGGACTTTGTATGTGTCCCAGTTGTTACTGGCTGTCTGAGTGACGTTGACCGTTGCAAGGTTGGTTGACTTGCCGTCCTGCATGTAGCTGATGGCGAAGGCTGAACCTGTTGTACCAGATGATACTGTAGCTTCATAAGAGTAAGTACCAGCCTCCTTTACATTAACTGTATATTCGTACCACTCACCCTTTGCAGTATATCCGAGCACATTGCCTGATGATGTCTTGACGATATCCACACCTTCGTTGTCGGTACGGTAGCTTGCCTTACCCTCGTCCTTGTCATCGGAGTCGTGGAACGTGAGACCTTCACCACCCTTGTCAAAGTTCTCTGCCTCTATCGTTCCTGGGAGTGTTACTGTGCGGTAAGGAACACGCTTATTGTTGACAACCACGCTCTTTGACGCTATCTTTGACTCCTTGCCTTCTGCATCTGTGGCAATGGCTGAAATGACAACGGTGCCCTTTGCTGTAGGTGTGTAAGTTGTTTCGTAACTGCTTGTAAGTGTACGTAACAATACATCGTTCACATAAATCTTCACGTTGCTGATAGTGCTTGTTGGTGAGGATGCCGTAACGCTGATGTTTGATGCCGTACTTACTGTTGCTGGAGAAGGAGTGACATTGAGGGAAATCTTCATGTCATTATCAACCTCCACCTTCTTGAAGGTCAAACGGTCAAGATTGCACGCGCCCTTCATCCATGTTACACGTATTACGTTCGTACCCTCTTCAAGGGCTATGTTTGTACGTCCGTGTACATTGCGGTATGACTCCCATCCGTAGTTAGGACAGTTGATGTCGCCACTGATATCCTGTGGCACTCCGTCCTTGACCACAGCAAGACGGACAGCTGCTCCTGCTGCGTCGGCTGAGAGATATGCATCGTATGAGTAGATGCCGGCTTCCTTGACATTGACTGTATATTCGAGCCATTCGCCTGCCTGAGTATAGCCGATGGCATAACCCGATGATGCTGTCACGATATCCACGCCACCGCCGTTTGAACGGTAAGAGTTTGTTCCCTGATTATTGCCGTCGCTGTCATGATAAGAGATGCTTTCTGCACCTATGTCAAAGTCTTCGCCCTGAATAGTTCCAGGTATGGAGAGGTTCTTGTAAGCCTTGCGAGGATTGTAAGCCGTGAATCCGCCTATGCGCTCATACTTGTTGCCCTCAGTGTCATACACGATGGCCTTGAGGTCGTATCTGCCAAGTGCGGTAGCAGGAATGGTCACGGTATAAGGTGCCTCAGTAAGTGTGGCAACAAGAGTGTTCTTTGAATACAGCTCAACGCGTTCTATGGTCTTTGTACGAAGGGCTGCACGCACCTCTACAGGCACATCTTCTCCCTTCTCCACTCGTATGCTTGCTGGCTTGATATATACGGATGCCTCCTTCTTCATTCCCGGGAACGGGCTCTTGGCAGTCTTAGCCTTGTCGGATGCCATGTACTCACGCAACCATGTCATGGCTGGACGGTCCTTGCCATCCTTGATGATGCCTGAGTTGCCATCCGGCGTCCATGTCTTGCCGTAAATGTATCCCCAGAGGGTGATACCTGCCACATAGTCAGCCTCCCACATGTAAGGAATCTGTTCCTTGTATCGCTGTTCCTGAAGGTTGTCGTCAGATGTGCCGATGTCATACTCCGTACTGTACATAGGCATCTTGAGAGCCGTCTGTATCTCGTTCATGGCTGACTTGAAGCTGTTGACGTCCATGTCCGTAAGGTCGTGTGACTGACATCCATATGCGTCTATAGGAGCACCAGCGTCACGAAGTGTGCGCACAAGCTCGATGAACTGAGTGCGTTGCCACTGGAACGTGTTGTAGTCATTGTAGATAAGGATGGCATTAGGCCAACGCTCGTGCGCCATCTCGAATGCCTTGATTATCCAGTCAAATCCTGTCTTGCCGTCACCTCCGAGTGCGTTCTTGTAAGGAGCTGGAGCATGACCTGCCACAGCCTCGTTGACCACGTCTATCATCTCGAGGTTAGGATAATGCTTCTTGATGGCATCCATCCACTCCACGATAGCCTTGTACTGTTCGGAAGTAGATAGGTTGTCCATGAATCCAGGGTACTGTGAGCCCCAGATGAGAGTGTGGAACTTGAATGGGAAACCGTGACTCTTGGCGTAGTTGTACGCATTGTCGCTGCCACCCCAGTTGAACGAGTTGCGCGAGCCCTCAATGGAACTCCACTTTGACTCATTCTCGCAGGTTATCTGATTCCAGAGAGTGTAGAACTTCTCCTTGCCATAATCCACCTGATACGAGGTTGTAATGTTTCCGAGGAACTTGTCCGGATTGGTTGACAGCTGAGCCTTTGCGCCGGTAGATGCCATAGCCATAAGGGCAGTCAACAAACCGGTGACGACAGGTTTGCGCAAAATAGGCATTGAATACCCGTTAATGTTTTTAGTCATATAAATTTAGTTTAGGTTTGTTTTTTTGGTATGTTAAAGAATTGTTGCAAATATACGACAAATATATTTATCATCATATATTTACTTACCGTTTTTTGTAAGAAAAGGCAAAAACGAAAAAGGAACAACAACTATGATAAAAAAAATGTGCGCCTATGACGGCGCACATAATTATGAATTTTGCATTATTAATTCAAGTTTAGCTTGTAGTTAAATTGTAGTTAAAATGGAGTTATATAGGAAGTTAAAAAGACGTTTGATTGTTTGCGGATTATCTTGTAAAAACACTTTGCGATGGACATCCGTCTTTTTTACTCCACTTTAACTACTCTTTAACTCCTTTTTAACTCCTTGCAAGTAAAGCGTCAGCTGAACTTGCGAAACTTGAATTATTAATTGAATCAGAGTTCCCCCTTTGCCTTGAGGTACTTCATGTATGCAAGTTGGTTCTGGTAGCGTGCCTCAATCTCGTTTGCCCTGGCTGTCTGCCAGAGCGCCTGTGCCTCAAGATAGTCGGAGAGAGGTTCGAGACCTACCTCGTACTGCTGACGCGACATCTTCATGTTCTCCTCCGCCTGAAGGGTGGCTTTGCGGGTGATGTCCAGTTCGAGTATTGACTCGCTGAAGTGGTTGGCACACTGGGTGAGTTCGAGAGTCATCTTCTCGTTCAGTTCCTCCTGCTCCAGTTGTGCAATATGCTGTTCGGCACGTGCTGAACGGGTCTTGTGAATACCCTCGGTGAAGTAGCTGATGACAGGAACCTTGACCGTAACTCCTACGGCAAAGGCACCATTGCCCTTGAAGAGTTTCTTGCCCGCAAGCTCCATTCCGTCAACATACGAATAGCTTCCGATGGCTGCCACGGTAGGGAGATAGTCACTCTGTACGAGCTTCACCTTCTTCTGTGCAAGGCGTATCTTGCCCATAAGGATGGAATACTCAGGGCGTGACTCGATGCCCGCCTGTGAGAGTGCCCTTGCATCAGGGCTGATGGCTGTCTCCCTTACACATTCCTCATCGACGGTGATGTCTGAATGGAGGTCGATGCCCGTAACCTGACAGAGGTTCATGCAGGCAAGACGGTAGGCATTGTCTGCCTTCTGTATGTTCAGTTCCACCTCGTTGAGCTTGACCTGTACCTTGAGGGCGTCATTGCGTGTGCGGAGTCCGTGACGGACGGCTGCGTCCACGTTCTTCTGCAACTCGTCAAGGAGTGCCTTGTAGCTTCGTGCCACCTCGGTCATCTGCTTTGCCTTGACGGCAAGGAGATAAGCCTCCGTGGTGTTGACGATGACCTGACTCTCGGTGAGACGTACGTTACTCTCTGCCATCTCCATACCGATGCGCGACATCTCGTAGGCAGCAGTAATCTTTCCACCTGTGTAGAGCGGTTGTGTGAGTACGGCTGAGCCGAAGAAGATGTTCTTTGCCTTGAACTCGATGGACGGGTCCTGCAACTGTAGCTGTGAGAGTCCTCCGAGCTGCTGCTGTGACATCATGCCTGACTGAAGCAAGGCTGGTGCCATCTGTGTGAGCATACCCTTGGCGATGTTGTCCATAGGCAGCACGAGATTGGCAGAGCCCCAGCTGTAGGCATCGGCTGCCATGAGGTCGAGGTTAGGGAGATAGTTGGCACGGTATGACTTCATGTCGCTCGTAACCTTGTTCTCCTGTTCGCGGGCAGACTTGAGCGACTTGTTGTGTTCAAGTGCCATCTTGCGGCACTCGTCAAGCGTCAGTTTCTGTGCCATTGATGCTGAAGACAAGGCAAGCAGACATATTATAAATGATATTTTTCTCATAACAATCGTTTTTATATGAAGTCAAGAAGTTTTTTTAGAACGAAAATTTAGAACTTTTCTCACCGAAGGTAAAATTAAAGAAAATTCATTCTTTAATTTATAATTTCAAGATTATGCATTAAGAACATAGTCGTGCCGCAAAGCGGCCAATTAGAAAAACCAAAGAAAACATAAGAAAACAATTTTTACTTTCCAAGGGAAAGTTGAACAAAAGAAAACCTTCTCAAAAAAAAGAAAATGTTTTTATCTGTTTTTGTTTGTTTTTATCTGTTTTTTCTTCGTCCGCACCTTTGGTGCGATTCCCTAAAAAATTTTATTTAATTTTACCTTCGGTGAGAAAAGTTCTAAATTTTAGTTTAATAAATAACTTCCATACTCCTTATTCTATAGAATCAATGTACCTTGAAGAAGAGTGCATAGAGCACTGGAATGAAGATAAGTGTGATGAGCGTACCCATGAAGAGACCACCCATGATGGTTACGGCAAGCGAGCCGAACATGGCATCAGGTACGAGCGGAATCATACCGAGGATGGTGGTGAGCGACGCCATCATGACAGGACGGAGACGGCTCTTGGATGAGTTGATGAGTGCCTCGCGTGGCTCCATGCCCTGCTCTATCTCAAGACTTATCTCGTCCATGAGCACGATACCGTTCTTAATCATCATACCTATGAGTCCCAGCACTCCGACGATGGCAACGAATCCGAAAGCCTTACCAGAGATAAGGACTGAAGGGATGACGCCGACGAGGATGAGCGGAATGCAGAGGAAGATGATTGTCGGCTTCTTATAATCCTTGAAGAGCATGATGAGGATGAGTATCATCATCACTATTGCCATCGGGAAGGCATTGAACAGATACTTCATACTCTGGTCGCTTGCCTTCTTCTCACCCTCCCATGAGAGCGAATAGCCCTCTGGAAGCTGTATCTTCTCTCTATCCTTGGCTATTGCCTTGCGGGCTGCCTCTGTTCCTACTCCAGGACGAGGGCTGCACTGGAGGCGCTGTGTACGTTCGCCGTTATAGCGCATGACGACAGGTTCTTCCCACTTAATCTTCACTCCGTGGGCAACCTGACTGAGAGGTGTCGTCTGACCGAGTGACTCAAGGATGTCGTCCTTGTTCATGGCTCCCGTCACTACCTTCCTTACTGTTGTCATGTTGAAGATGCTCTTGATGTTAGGAAGCGTACCGAACACACTCACATTGTTGAGGTTCTGCACCTCATCACCATTGCTGTCAACACACTTGACGTATATGTTCTCAGGATTGAGTCCGTCATAGAACTGACCGATAGGTATTCCACCAGCATACGTAAGCATGGAGAGGGAGATGTCGGCACGAGTAATGCCGCTGTTGCGGGCAGCTGCCTGATTGTAATCGACCACGAGAGTAGGAACGAGTGGTTCCCAGTCGGTAGTAGGCAGATAAACCTTGTCGCTCCTGCGCACGATAGCCATTGCGCTGTCCGTAAGCGAATGGAGCACCTGTGGGTCAGGACCGTGGAAGCACGCCTCGATAGGATACTTCTTGAACATGAGGTTGTATCTCTTGAACTTGACGTATGCATCAGGGAAATTGTCGGAAACAAGCTTCTGGAGGCTGTCCATCTCGTCAACGAGCGCACCAGGCGACTCGAAGTCGATGATAAGCTCTCCGTAAGAGAGTGACGGAGTGGCAATGCTGCGGACAAGGTTGTAACGGCTTGGAGTTCCGCCTACGGAGGCAGTAATACTCTTGACCGACTTACTGTTGGCACGGATAAGTTCCTGTATCTTCACGAGGTCAGCCTCCACCTGAGTAGAGTTGCTACCCTCAGGAAGCTTGTACTCCATGTACAACTGGTCATACTCCATATCAGGAAAGAAAGCCTGATTGAGGAACTTATAGCACAATCCGCTCACGGCAAGGAGTGCAACGGCAACTCCCACCATTGTCCAGCGGAAACGAAGTCCGAGCGTAAGAATCTTTTCGAGCACATCGTATGCCTTGCCCGAATAGAGGTCAACGGACGAATCCTTGTCGTCCCCTACTGCATCATTGGTCTTGAACATACGGTCAGCCATGATAGGAACATGCACGAGGGCAAGAATCCAGCTGAGGAGCAACGATACGGCAATGACGATGAAGAGGTCACGCACATATACTCCTGCCGAATCAGGGCTGAGGAAGATTGGCAAGAAAGCAAGAATGGCAATGAGCGTTGCTCCGAGCAATGGCATTGCCGTCTTGGCACCTATCGACGTGAGTGCCTCTATACGTGACTTGCCCTGCTTGATGTCGATAAGAATACCGTCAACAATGACGATGGCATTATCCACGAGCATACCCATGGCAAGGATGAACGATGCAAGCGAAACACGCTGGAGCGTACCGTCAAAGCCGTTGAGGATAAGGAACGAACCGAACACGATGCTGACGAGGCTCATACCAATCATGATACCACTCTTAAGTCCCATGAAGAAGATGAGGACGACAACAACGATGATGACCGACTCAAGAAGATTGATAAGGAACGTGTTGAGGGCATTGCTCACACGCTCTGGCTGGAAGAACACCTTCTCGCACTTGACACCGGCAGGCATACGCTTCTCAAGTTCGGCAATCTTGTTTTCCACCTTCTCACCCACCTTGAGGATGTCATAGCTCGTGAGACAGGAGACAGAGATTCCGAGAGCACGTTCGCCATTGCGGAACATCTCATTGCGTGTGGTATGCTCATAGTCCTCAACGATATCAGCAATATCCTTGAGACGAATCTGGTCGTCATCATGACCAGCAATAAGCATGTCGGCAATATCCTCTACGTTATTGAACTTGTCGTTCACAGTCACACGCACACGCTTGTCACCATTGTCCCAATAGCCAGCATAGCTTGTCTTGTTCTGGTTGTTGAGAGTGGCAAGAACCTCCGTAGGGAGCACACCAAGGTGAGCCATACGGTCTTCGCGCAACTTGATTTCGATACACTTGCTACGAGCACCGTATATCTCGACTCGGCTCACACCGTCAATGGCAACAATCTCACGCTTCAGGAGTTCGGCATAATCGGAGAGCTGGCGGTCGCCAAGACCATCGCCCACAAGGGCATAGAACATACCATAGACATCACCGAAGTCATCCCTAACCATAGGTACGGAAGCACCAGCAGGCAACTTTGCCTGCACGTTGCTCACCTTACGACGCAGCAAGTCCCACTCCTGTTCCACGGCATCATTAGCCACAGTCGTCTGAAGCTCGACAGTAATGAGTGAGAGGTCGGCATACGAAGCACTCTGAACATTATTGACCGAAGGCATCTCACGTATAGCCTTCTCAAGTCGGTCGGTAACCTCAAGCTCCACCTGGTGAGATGAAGCACCTGGATAAGTGGTTACGACCATGGCTTGCTTGACCTTCAAGGCCGGGTCCTCCAGCTTACTCATTGACTGGTAAGAGAGGAATCCACCTATTATGAGGCACACAACAAGGAAATTAACCAGTTTCCTGTTGTCAAGTGCCCATTTACTATAATTAATCATTTGTGTATTTCGCTTTGAAGTAAAAAGAAGTTAATAGGAGTTAATTCCGCTACGCTCCATGGAGTAAAAAGACGATACCCTTATCGCTAATTCTTCATTTATTAACTTCATTTTGAATTTTGAATTCTGAATTTTTAATTTCAAAGTAGTCCTCCCACATTGCTCTTGCTTGCAGGCTTGATAGGCTTCACCTTCTGACCATCAACGATGTTGCGGACACCAGTAGCAACGACCTTACTCCCCTTCTTTATGCCCTTCACGTTGGAAGAACCGTCACGGTTGAGCTGGAGAACAGTAACGTCCTTTGCCCTGGCAACACCATCATCGTACATATAAATAATAGTCTTGCCATCCTTGTTGAGAACAGCAGATGTAGGCACATTGACCACACC
>JAGCWG010000421.1 GCA_017961965.1 Bacteroidaceae bacterium
GCCTTGAACAATCATCGTACCCGCATGGTTGTGGAGCGTGAGTTCACCCCTGGTGCTGCTGCTGCAAGGAACAGGGGACTGAGCCTCTGCAAGACTCCTTGGGTGTATTTCTTCGATTCTGATGACGTGTTCACGGGGCTTCCTGAGTCGTGGGATGAAACTCTCGACATGGTTTGCTTTCCCGTCAATATGCAGGTGGATGGTCGTGTAAAGGTGCGTGACTATGAGCCTGTGTCCACTCCACATACACACATCCTCAACTCTATGCTCGGCACTCACTCTATGTTGTTCCGTACGGAGTGGTTGAAAGGAATAGGAGGATGGAATAACGATTGCAAAATTTGGAATGATTGGGAGCTTGGTTTACGTGCTCTTTTGCATAAACCGAGGATGGCGTGGCTAACAGCCAAAACATATCATCTTGTACATGTACATCCGGATAGTATCACGGGTGCAAAGATGTCAGAGAAGTACAAGCAACGTTTGGCGACATTGGAAATTGCTTTTCATGATATCCATGATTATGGCAAGGATGATACACGATGTATGTTTGCACTTTTCTTACGTTGCTACATCTTTGCTGGTGAGCTGTTGAGAGAAGATAATAAGCAAGCCTCGGATGAAGTGATGAAATTCGTCTATACTCGTTTTGACACCAATCCTATGAGTCACAAGCTCGGTCGCCTCCTTCGCTGGTATGTGAGCAAGGGTGGACGTGGAGCATGGAAAGTCGCTTTGCACTTGGTTGACCGTATTTAAGGAATTCGTTGGTTTTGCCGACCAGGTTTTGTGTCGTGGTTTTGATTTGTGAAATCTTGTTTTTCATAAAAAAGGGGCGGTTTGCATCATGCAAACCGTCCCTTCGATATATTGTTGTACTATAAATGTCTTAAAAAAACTCTTGTGGCTTACTTATTGTAAGTGTAAGAGTCATTGTTATCGTTGTCTACGCTCTTGATCTCTGTAGCCTTCATGTTACGTGAAGTCTTGAACTCAGGCATTCCAGGAGCAGTAATTACGATAGTGAGGTCATTTTCGCTTGCCTCTTCAACGCTAAGGCCATTCTTGAGTGAGAAGTAAAGAGTTCCGTTCTTAACAGAAGCCTTAACTGACTCTGCAATAACCTTATTCTCAGATTCGACACTGAAAGAGTAGTTGTCACCCTTACCAAAACGAACGCGCGCTGGTACTGTAACGAGAGTCTCTGTGAAAGCCTCTGTTTCAACATTCTCTGCATTCATTGTAGCTGCAACCATGATTGCGCTAATCATTGTCATAATCTTTTTCATAATCCTAACCTTTCTTTTTACCTGTCCCTTGAATTAAATTCTTAGGGCATCCTTTTTAACAATCTTTTGAGCCCCCTTGCATCTTGATAGCTTTTTCTCCTTGGAGCTCTTATTTATCTCTTATTTTCTTTTGACACTGCAAAGGTACGGTGTTTTTCATTCTTTCTCCAAATTTTTTACCAAGTTTTTAAAGAAATTACTATGTTTTTATGATATAAATCAAGGGTTGTGTGCGAAAACATGTCAAAAAACACTCGAAATGGCGTTTTGGAATCGCACACAGTGTGGTAAATCTATAAAGTATGAAGCCTAATTAACTTCGTTGAATCCTTAGAAGTTCAAGATTGAGTACGCTCAGCCATTCCTAATTCCTAATTTCTCATTCCACATTCCTCATTATAACTATTGTGCGTGTCATTTTTTCTCCGTATATTTGCAAGGAATTTTACTAACATCTACAATGCGAAAAATATTTATCTTATCATTTGCCATGTTGGCTTCGCTGATGGCGATGGCAGACGAGGTGGAGGTCAAGTCGTTCAATTATGCAGGACCATACGTAGTCAAGTCACCTGTACAGATGGACAGCACTGATGTGTATGCTA
>JAGCWG010000422.1 GCA_017961965.1 Bacteroidaceae bacterium
ACAATCCTCTCCTTTGCATCGACGTATGGGATCTTGCTTACTACCTCGATTACCAGAACCGTCGTGCAGACCATATCAACGACATTTGGCATCTCATTAACTGGGATGAGATCAGTTCAAGAATGAAATAATGACGCAATAGAATAATAACGCAATGTAATTTATCGTGTTGTGTCGTGTGATATTTTAAGAGGGTGTGTCAAAAGTCTAACCGGCCAAAATCTTGCTGACATTTTGATACTAACCCCAATAAATTAAGCCGTTTTAGAGTTATCGTCAGGGGATTTTAGCCCCATATCAGCTCTAAAACGGCTATTTCATATTTGTTATAACAGAGTCAACTGACATTTTGATAGTACAAATTTTACCTAATAGACTTTTGATACACCCTCTTTAAAAAGATCCCACAGCGCAAAAAAGCCCACCGTGAGGTGGGCAGTTGGGGGGATATAATCAATTGTTCGTGTTGTATATGTTTGTCGTGTTTATTTTGTTCTGATTGTGTGTTTGGTCGTTAGGGCATAGGTGTATGATTATTTGCAACATTCTGGGATATTGAAGAGGATAGGGTATTCTGAGGCGTTGTATCGTTTCTGCTGTACGTCTTTAGAGTATGTCTTGGAGTGTTTGTTGTACTTGGCGTATGTGAGTACTGTCTCGTCATTTGTGTAGGCTATAGAGTAGGCTGCGAGTGGAGACCATGAGTGGTTCTTGTCGTTCCATGTGGATGTGACACGGTTGATTACTCTGCCTTCAGTGTCGAGGATGAAGTCGTACTTGTATGTGAAACCGTTGTCGGTGGTCTGTATCATTGTGCGTATGTTAGTCTGTGCAACTTCAACTGTCTCTGGCATGGCGTTGGATGTCTTTGTCTTGTTGAGTGATTCTGCGTTTGCACTTACTGTTACCATTACTGATGCGATGATGGATGCGATAAAATTCATTGTCTTCATAATCTTTATGACCTCCGCTGACTTTCCTTTTGGGGAAAGAACGCCGTGCAGGTCGCTGGGCGTATATTGTTTACTTGTTTTTTGTTGTCTCTCTTTGTCTTTGGAAATGTCTTTGTTTCCTTTTGACACTGCAAAGATATGGGGTATTTTCTTTACGACCTTGGATTTTTTGCTTTGTAGGGTACGGTTGTCAAATTATTTTACGTACTTGTGTCCAAATATTTTACGATGTGTACTATCTTGGTGGTACACTTTGTGGTTTTTCTTTAAGTTTATGAGCTTTTATGTTCTTGTGTTTGTCAGTTCGGTAGTTTTGTCTAAATTTGCACATACTAAACTATAACTTTATAACTATATGAATAGAAAAATAAAATCATTTGTCACATTGTGCATACTTGCTGTTGTTGCGCTATGTGTGTCTTGTCAGCAGAAGTCAAAGATTCAGTTGATGGTGGAGGATGCTCAGAAGCAGTGTCCTATTGACATGGGTGTTATTGGTAAGGTAAGTTCGGTTACGTATGAGAATGGTGAACTTGTTATGGAGTTGTGCATGAACGAGGAGGTTTTCAATCTCGACATGATAAGTGCAGATAAGGAGGCTGCTAAGCGTTCGGCTCTTAACTCTATGGCTACACAGACTGATGACCTGAAGGGCTTACTGGATGAGGTCATCAAGGAGAAGGCTTCGTTTGTGTATCGCTATGTGGGCGATAAGAGTAAGAAGCTGGTAGAGGTGAGGCTTACTTACGAAGAGTTGCAAAAGGCTCTGAACACTACTCCTGAGGATGTGGATTATGAGGCAGAGTTCAGAAGTCAAATGGAAGCGGCTAATGCGCAGTGTCCTTATCAGTCTTCGGCTACAACAGTGCTCGACAGCGTGACTGTAAATGATAATTATCTCGTGTATAACTACACTATAGATGAGGATAACATGAACATGGATGACATTATGAAGAATCCGGATGACGTGAAGACTACGCTTGCAGAGTCTCTTCGTATGAACATGTCTGCCATGCGTATGTTTGCCCTCAGTTGTGTTGAGACAAACCATGGCATCTCATATCATTATATAGGAAATAAGAGCGGACGTGAGTTCTCGATTGACTTCACTATAGCGAATATCAGAGAGCTGATGGGTAATGAGTAATGAGAAATGAGTAATGAGAAATTGTTCTATTTTTTATAGAATAAAGTGAGGCATCAAAACCGTGGGTGGTTTTGATGCCTCTGCTTGTATATGAAGAATAATGAGATGCAACAAATGTCATTCATCATTGTTTTCTTCCTTCATTTTTTTTCGTCTTCGTTGTTCTTGCTCTTGGCGTATTCTGTTGGGCTGATGCCATATACGCTCTTGAAGCTGGTAGAGAACGAACTGAGGTTCTTGAAACCTGTCTCAACACAGACGGTGGTGATGTCGTAGTGCTTCTCGGAAAGGAGACGTGCGGCTTCCTTGAGGCGGATGGTCTTGAGGAAGTCACGTGGTGACTGTCCTGTGAGTTCCTTCATCTTGCGATAGAAGTGGACACGGCTGATTCCTACCTTGTCTGCTATGGCTTCGACATTGAGGTTAGGGTCGTCAATATGTTCGTTGATGACCTTTGCCACACGGGTGAGAAGCTGGTCGTCTATGGATTGGACTTCACGCTTCTCGATGTGCTCCTCCGTCACGTTGTTTGCTGTCCATTTGCCTTGCAGCTTGTTACGGTTGCAGAGAAGGCTGTTTGCCGTAGAGCGGAGTACGTCCATGTTGAATGGTTTTGTGACGTAGGCATCTGCACCAGTGTCGAGACCAGTGATGCGGTCGTTGTCTGTGCCGAGGGCTGTGGTCATGATGACAGGTATGTGGCTCGTGTTGTAGTTGCGCTTAATCTTTTCGCAAAGTGCGAGACCGTCCATGACTGGCATCATGTTGTCGGTGATGACGAGATCCACCTTGTCTGGGTTAAGTTGTATGTAGTCCCAACCTTCCTGACCATTGATGAACTCCGTGATGCGGAACTCGTTGGACAGCTCGCTGCGAACGTATGAGCGGATGGCGTTGTCGTCTTCGCAGAGCACGAGGTTACGGTGGCGTGCTACCTTTGTCTTGGCAGTTGGGAGGTCAATGCCTTCCTCTTCCTTCCTCTTCTTTGGTGTGGCTGTTGTCTCGACAACGATGTCGGCATCATTGGCATTGATGTACGGAATCCTTACGATGAACTCAGTGCCCTTGCCCTCAGGATTGTCATTGACAACGATTGAACCATTGTGCATCTGCACGAGGAGGTAGGTGAGGTTAAGTCCGATACCTGTGCCGATGTAGCCGTTCTGATGCTGTGCTGAGTAGAAACGCTCAAATATCTTTGGCTTGTCGGCATCACTGATCCCAGAACCTGTGTCTGTTACCTTTATCTCTATCTCCTTGCCAATCTGCTGGAGTGAGAGGATTATCTTTCCGTTGTCTGGCGTGAACTTAAATGCATTGCTGAGAAGGTTCATCACTATCTTGTCGAGGTTCTCAGGGTCACCCTGCACCACGAGACGGTCGATGGTGTGGACAAAGCGGAAGTTTATGCCACGATTCTGTGCGTTGGCAGAGAACACGTCGTAGATGTTCTGCATGAACTCTACCATCTCCATTGGTCTGAAGTCGAGCTTGTACTGTCCTTTCTCAATCTTGCGTGCATCCATCATCTGGTTGATGAGACGCATGATTCGCTTTGCGTTTTGGTGTATTAGACGGTAGTTGCGTTGGCGTTCCCCGTCCTTGTCGGTGCTTATCAGTTTCTCAAGAGGAGAGAGGATAAGCGTCATTGGGGTACGTATCTCGTGATTGATGTTCATGAAGAACTGGATGCGTGCCTCGTTGATCTCTTCTTCCTTACGATGCTTGGCAAGTATGCGGCGTACATGTATCTGGTGACGTGTCTGGAGATAGAGTACCCATGCGAGGATGAGGAAGAGTATGAAATAGACTGCCATCGCAACTGGTGACAGGTACCATGGGTCGTGAACAATGATGGCCAGCGTGCGTTCTTCCGTCACCGTATGGTATGCCATGGCCCTTACCTTAAGGGTGTGTGAACCTCGTGTAAGGTTTGAGAGGATGATGTTGTTGGAGTGTTCGCTCTGAACTTTCCAGTCTGAACCGTCGAGCGAATACTCGTATATGGCATGAGCCGTGCCAAGTCCGAGGGCGGCAACTTCGATGGTGATGTTGTTGTCATTGTGGGCGAGGTTAATCTCGTCCACCTCGTTGATGTTGCCGTCTATGATGTTGTAGCTGTCGCCTGAGAGGTCGCCTTGGTAGATTTGCTTGTTATTAATGTAGAGGTTGATGAAGCGCAGCTTAGCTTTCTGGCTGTTGTCAGCTTCGTTAAGTGTACGGTCTGAGAAACGGTTGATACCAGATATTCCGCCAAACCAGAGGTCATTGCCAATCTTGGTTGATGTACGTACTCCGAACTCATTGTCCTGAAGTCCGTCTTCGGCAAAGAAACTATGGAACGTCTTGGCTTTCCTGTCGTAGCAGGCAAGTCCGAAGCCAGTACCCATCCATACGTTGTTGCCGTCAAATTCGATGCTGTTGACCACGTTGTTTGGCAGTCCGTTGGTGCTGTCGTATGTTGCAATGACCTTGAGCGTCTTGATGTTGATGACGTATATGCCCTTGTTGGTTGCAGCCCAGAGCTCGTTGCCTTCAATCTTGAGGCAGTTGACGTATGTCGCAGCGAATATCTTGCTCAGGTGCTTCAGTTCTGCTCCGTTCATCTCGTAGCCGTTCAGTCCGTCGGCTCCTCCTGCAAAGAGTAGCTTGCCTTTGGTAGCAAGACAGGCAATGTATATGTTACCGCTGATGTTGCGGGTGTTCTTGTTGTTGTCTTTGACTGACGTGTAATGAATATATGTGCCGTTGTCGATGTTGTAGTAGTAGAGGCCGAAGCCCATTGTTGCAGCCCATATTCCATTGTTTGGTGCAGGGCAGATGTCGAACACTCGTGGAATATCAACATTGAGTTTATGGACTGTTCCGCTGTTCTCGTCCATGTACTTCAGTCCCGTGGCATAGGAGCCGAGCCAGATGCGGTTGTTACGTCTGTCCTCGTATATGGAGTTGATGGTTGACGGCATGTTAGGCGTTGTCTCAGGACTCCAGTGCGTGCTTACTGAACCGTTGTGGCTAAGGCGGTAAAGTCCGTCGTGGTCTGTTGCCACCCAAAGCCTGTCCTTATCCGTGCCGGTCATGGCTGTAACAGGATTGTTGCCGATGGTGTTCTTTGTGATTGACATTCTGCCCACATAGTCGAACTCCGTCTGGTTGGCAGTCTTGTGCATCACACCGCGCCAATAGATGCCGACCCACACTGAACCGAAGCTGTCGCAGATGGCATCCTTCACGTTTGATGTGGAGAGGTTGAAGTCGTTGACCTGAATAGGGCTTTGTGAAAGAGTGCCTGTACTCTCGTCATAGACCTTGAGTCCGCTACCGTCCGTACAGATGAATATGCGTCCGTCCGTCCATGGACGTATTGACCAGAGTTCATTGTTGTTGCCGATGTTGCATGCAGGCTCGAACGTGCCTTTCTTCCAGTCGTAGATGAGCAAGCCGTCGGTCATTGAGCCAGCATATATATTGCCATACGAGCTCTCGCACAGACGACGGATGCTGAGCGATGATGTGACTTGGCGCATCTTGCCGTTCTGCCTGATGTAGATGTTGGAACGGTTGTCCAGTACCCACACAGTGCCCCTGCTGTCCTCGAATATCTGGACAGGCGTGCCGTCCGGAGTGTTGAAGTCCTGCGTACTCTTGGCATATAGGTTTCCGTTGTCATCCTTCATTATCTTTGATGCGCTGAACGAAGCGGCGCATGCATACACGTCGCCCGATGACCTCAGACGGGAGAAGCTGATGATGTGGATGCTGATGGTGTCGCCGCGCTCTGTGATGAAAGGAACATTTGTGAACTTGTCCGTAGCATGGCTGTATGACTGTATGCCTGAACCTAATCCGACGAGGAGGTGTTCCTTGTCGTACTCAAACACACAGTTAGTGATATCATTTCGAAGAGAGTGCTCGTCGTCTTCGACATGATGGTAGTTGTTCATCTTTACGCCATCGAATCGGTTGAGACCGTTTCGTGTCGTAATCCAGACGTTGTTTCTGCTGTCTTCGTAGATAGCCTGTACCTGAGTGCTTGACAGGCCCTTTTTTGAGTCGTAGGTGTTTACGCCCTGTGCCTTGATG
>JAGCWG010000423.1 GCA_017961965.1 Bacteroidaceae bacterium
AAAGAAAGTATGAGTATTTAAGGTTGTATCTCGTGCCTGAGAATACATCACATGACAAGCAGAAGAATAAAGACACTCTTTTGCTCGCCAAGTCTGTGCAGGCAAAAAAACTTGTAGAAATTCAGCAAGGGCGATTTGGATTCTTAGATAATACAGTCAAGAGAGTCCTTATAACAGATTGCTTTGGAACATTCTATAATGAATGGTGTGAGAAACACAGAAGTGCAAGAAGACTCTATCAAGCAATCTTCAATAAGATTAAGCGTATGCCAGATGTGTATATGCATAATATTGATGTTGATTGGGTGCGTTCTTTCATTAGAAAACAGCTTGACAAAGGCAATATATCTATAAATTCTCGCATAATGTATATTAACCAGTTGTCATGTTTCTTCAACTATGCAGTGAAGAAAAGAATAATCAAAGACAATCCTTGTAAACTTATTGAAAAACCTGCTGCCACACACAGAGAGCGTGAATACTTGACAATAGATGAGGTGAAGAAGGTTGCCGCCAATACGAACAGGAGGTATTCAAGATTAAGAGCTGCCTTTTTATTTTCCTGCTTAACAGGTTTCAGACACTCGGATATAGTGCGTATCAAGTGGTCTATGGTGCATGATGATGTTGCATCATGTAGAATAGTCCTTAATATGCAGAAGACAGGAGGACTAATATATCAGGATATAAGCAAGGAAGCAAGGTTACTTATGGGAGAACGTAAAGGAGAAGATGATTTAGTTTTCAAATGTGTATCGTCAAATAGGAATGCGAATGTTGCCTTGCGTAGTTTTATGTCGGAATGTGGAATACACAAGCGTATCACATTCCACTGTGCCCGACACACATTTGCATTGTTACTGCTTGATAACTCTACGGACATCTATACTGTTTCTAAGTTACTTGGTCATACTGATGTTAAGACTACACTTATATATGCTCATATACTGGATAAGAAAAAGCAGGAAGCTGTCAACTCCCTGCCTTCAATATTTGATTAGTGACCGATTACGTTTGCATCTGTCTTTGGTGTAAACTTGACCGTGAACGAAGATATTGACTCATACGATGCAAGAGAACCTGCAAGAACAAGACGGAAGAATCTATATGGTGTTCCGGCTCTGTTCTGTATTGTGTTCGTCTCGGAGCTTGCTACACTTTGCCAATCAAGCAAGTCATTGCTTGCTTGGAGTATGCACCTTATATGATTATAGGCGAATACTCCATTTATGCGCAATTCGTTGACAGTCTTGTAATCATCTTCGCTAATACGGAATGGTCTCGTGTAGATGATAAACGGAGTGTACATGTCGACGTTCGTATTTGTCATATCAAGCATACTGCCGTTATCATCTATCACGAGTGCATCAGGATATGAGTTGATGGAATATTGCATATCATTGATGATATAACTCCATTGCTGATTTTTCAGACTGAACACTAATGCATACGGATGTGTCTTGTTTCCTTCGGTTTCCTCGGAGTTATAACATACCAAACGCTGATTTGGATAATCGTAGATGATGTTACAGCCTTGCAGAATGGCTTTTGGATTTATTGTTATATCAATATCACTTCCGGTTAAAGCAGCTGTTGGTACGTGTATTACTGCCGTATCGTCTATATTATCAGAGAGACACTGGCTCTGTCCACCTGTCAATAGCATCAAGCCACGCTTGCTGACGAACACAACTGAATCGTCAAGTTGCGTGATGCTGTTTATGTTTGTGACAACGTCTCTTGTAATCGGCTTAGGCGGCGCATAAGTTCCATCGGCTTTTACTTCCAATGCCCAAACTCCATGCGTGGTAAATGCGTAGAGAGGGAACTGTCCAAACTGACCTTCTGAGATTGGCTTGTTTGCGGAAGACAAAGCAAGTATCTCACCATTCCCGACAAAAATAGTGCTGCCCAAATCGAAAGTCAAAGGGTCTGACACTTTTGATAGATACAGTTTGTTCTTATATGGAACTACAACAGAACCTGACTCGCTGTCTAAGCTATTCTTCCTAATGATTTCCGCACTGGCTTCCAATGCAGGGAGTTGTTTGAACTCAAAACCATCAAAGGAGTTTGCCAACGCATAGTAACCATTCAGGAACGGATGTTCCTTGGTTACAATAGTAGTCTTGTACGCAGAAGTGCCTACAATTTTATACACATCTGCTGATGATACAGGAAGATGACTGAATATCCACGACAGCGGAGTGTTATTGGAGACACTATAAGGAACATCGACATCATAGGAATTGCCCTCATAAACACAATGAAGAACCATTCTGTAGTATATTGTGCCATCGTTGTTGCTGATATTGTTGGTATAGCCACGAGAGTATGTCATCAGTGTAGCAGGATTCCATCCTTGTGTGATAGTTTCCTTGATGTTTGCAAGGTTGAGCCTTCGGTTATACACCATTGCTGCACTTGCAGTAATCTTGTTGTATTTAACCTGTGACGTATCAAAAACAGTTCTGCTTGTAAGTGAAGCAAGTGTGCCATCTTCAAGTTCAAGTTCTGTCATTCTTGTCGTAAGCTCTTCTACGGGAATCTTCTTGACGATATAGTATGTAGAATTATTCTCGACACCTTTACGGAACTTTTTTATTTCAGGTTCAGGAAGTATAACTCTTGCCATACTCAACTGTTGCATATAATGCTGGTACAGACTGTTACTGCCAT
>JAGCWG010000424.1 GCA_017961965.1 Bacteroidaceae bacterium
CCCGACCTGATGGTTTATGTGACGGGAGGCAGCAAGATTGAGTTTGATGCCGACATCGTCTCACGCATAACCATAGAGCATATGCTCATCTTCAAGGGGCTCATCGAGGCGTACGGTGGGAAATGAAGAATGAAGAATGAAGAATGAGGAATAAAATGTGAAGAATGAAGTGCCGTGTACGGCACTCTCACATATACAAACAGAATGATGAATAACAACACGATAGAAATAATGGACACCACACTCCGCGATGGCGAACAGACCAACGGAGTGAGTTTTGTGCCTCACGAGAAACTGATGATGGCACGTATGCTGCTTCAGGACGTCAACGTTGACCGTATTGAGGTGGCAAGCGCACGTGTGTCCGAAGGCGAAAAAGAAGCCGTCACCATGATTTGCCGTTGGGCACGTCAGGTGGACAAGCTCGACAAGGTGGAGGTACTTGGATTCGTTGACGGCAAGACATCGCTCGACTGGATAAACGACACAGGCTGCCGTAACATCAACCTGCTCTGCAAGGGTTCGGAGAAACATTGTAAGTATCAGCTCAAGAAGACACTTGAAGAGCATATCTCAGACATCAAGGCAAGCATAGCATACGCCCACGAACTGGGTATTAGCGTGAACATATACATGGAGGACTGGTCAAACGGCATGAAGGACTCACCCGAGTACGTCTATGCCTTTGTAGATGCTCTCCGCAACTCAGGCGTTAGGCGATTCATGCTTCCTGACACACTCGGCATACTCAATCCTATCCTCACGGCTCAGTTCGTGAAGGACATGACAAGCCGATATCCAGAGCTTCACTTCGACTTCCATGCACACAACGACTACGACCTTGCCACAAGTAACGTGATGGCAGCCGTGGTCAACGGATGCAAGGGCGTGCACACAGCCATCAACGGACTCGGCGAACGTGCCGGTAACGCTCCTCTGTCAAGCATACAGGCAATACTACACGACCATTGCAAGGTCAAGACAAACATAGACGAGGCAATGCTCAACGAGGCAAGCCGTATGGTGGAGAACCTCTCAGGTATTGCCGTACCGCCAAACAAACCGATAATAGGCGAATCCGTCTTCACACAGGTGGCAGGAGTGCATGCCGATGGCGACAACAAGCACAGCCTCTACTGCAACGACCTCCTGCCTGAGCGATTTGGTCGCAAGCGTGAGTATGCGCTTGGCAAGAACTCCGGAAAGGCAAATATCCTCAAGAACCTTGAGGAGCTTGGACTTGAACTCACCCCTGAGCAGACACGTCGTGTGACAGACCGAATAATCGAACTGGGCGACAAGAAACAGCTCGTCACACAGGAAGACCTGCCTTACATCGTGAGTGATGTACTCAAGCACTCCACACCTGACGAGAAGGTGAAACTTGTGAGCTACATGGTAACAACCGCCTACGGACTCAAGCCTATGGCGAGCGTGAAGCTCGAAGTGAATGGCGAGATATACGAGGAGAGCGCAATGGGTGACGGTATGTACGACGCCTTTGTACGTGCCGTTCGCCATATATACAAGAACAGACTCCAGCGCACATTCCCTTGGCTCACCAACTACCAAGTATCCATTCCGCCTGGCGGTCGCACAGATGCCCTCGTACAGACCACCATCACATGGCTCTACGAGGAGAAGACATACCGCACACGTGCACTCGACCCTGACCAGACAGAGGCTGCCATCAAGGCAACAATAAAGATGCTTAACCTGATAGAAATGTAAACTCCACATTTCTATCAGGGCATTTCAAACTTATTCGTCAAAAAAAAAGAGTAAAAGAACAACTTTATCAAAAAAACTTTTGCCATATAAAAACAAAAGCATACCTTTGTAACGTGAAATGTAACAAGACACTCTTTGAGTTTTTCAATCAAGAACATAAAAACTCAAAAACTCAAAAACTTAAGAACTTAAATACTGCATAATATACATCATAAATCAAAAAAAAATATGGCTAAAAAAATTTACTCAAGACCTTGCGTTGAAGCCAACGCCTCAAGATTGCGCATGAACATCCTTGCAGGTAGCGTCATCGGAGGAGTCGGAAAAGATTATGACTTCGAAGATGAAACTCCAAGCGGAAACGGTGCAAGAAAAAGATTTCCTTTTGAGTGATTCCTGTAATCATTCAAAAGGAACTTCTCTCCTACAAACCAGGGGGGGGGACAGACAAAACTACAAAGAACATAGATTATAGGCAGGTTTCATAAATCAGCTTTAGGCTGAACGTGCCTATATTCCAACGTGCAAAAAAACATACGCAAAAAAATACACAAAAAAGGATAACAACATAAGGTCGCATAACAGCAGACCACATTATATAATATATAATATTAAAAATCACAAACAGGAAATTTAATTTCTATAAGGGGGATTATATTAACAATATTAGATCAATCAGGATAATTATGAACAAACGTACAATCTTGCCAATGGCTATACTTGCACTATTGGCGTCATGCTCTTCTGAGATAGATGATGTTATGCAGACAGACTCCAAGTTTGATGGGCAGGTAACGATTAACGTCAACCCATTCGAGTTTGACGGAGAAACAAGGACAACACTTACGCTGGGAATAAACCCAGAAACAGGCAAAGAGCAACTACGCTTCGGATGGAAGGATGTGGAGGAGATAGGCGTATTCCCTGTCTATCCAGTTTCCAACACCCAGGCACACCATGTGTTAAGCAGCTATGAGAACCAAGGAACCGTATCATACTTCGACGGAGCAGGATGGTCACTCACACGTGGTGGAACATACGCAGCCTACTATCCATTCGACCCTACGATGACAGTAGCCGAGACATACGAGGACATCGAGGTAAGGATGACTGGACAGAAACAGAACGGAGATGCCAACCTCACACATATCGGCGACGGCTACGACTATATGTATGCCTACGAGACCGTGCCACAAACAGGCGACATGATGTTCTACTTCAACCACGCCACATCCATCGTACAGATGAATCTCACTATGCCCGTGGCTGCAAAGTGGACACGCATAACTGTCTCAAGCAAAGGCAACAACCAAGTGTTTATCACAAAAGCTAAGATGAACGCCACAAACGGTAACATCACGCCTGAGGCTACAGCATCATCCGTGGTACTTGACCTCGACAACGTTGAGACAACAAATGGTAACATGAAGCTCACGCTCTACCTTGCCATGCTCCCAACAACCACAGGCGACGTTATACTCACAGCTTCTACAGATGGCACATACGACTATTACGTGAATCTGCCATCAAAGAAACTTGTTGCGGGTAAAGCATACCGTTGGACTGCCACACTTGGCTCTAACCCAATATATGCACGTGACGGACAGAAAAACGGCGAGGAATATGTTGACCTTGGACTTTCTGCAATGTGGGCAACAAAAAATATCGGAGCACTCACTAAGACCGACTTCGGTGGCTACTTCGCTTGGGGCGAGACAGAAGAAAAAGACACATACAACCACGCTACATACAAATGGAGTACTGGCGATGACTATACAACCATCTTCAAATATACAATTGATGACAATCAACAAAGAGTCAAACCAGCATGGTACAACGACAACGGCGAATTCATAGGAGATGGCATCAGCACGCTTACACGTGAGGATGACGTTGCAAACGTAAAAACATCAGGAGTATTACGTATGCCAACAAATGACGAGATCACAGAATTAGCCGCTTGCCAGCATGAGTGGACTAATAATTATTGTGGCACAGGAATACAAGGCGTAATATTCTATAAGAAAGACGCTGTCATTCCACCAGCAAACAAACTGTCGGTAGCCCACATATTCCTCCCAGCCGCTGGATATAAAAGCGAAGACGAAATGATTGCTCTAAACGAATATATCGGATATTGGGCGAAAGAACTCGGTGGTTATAGTGACTATGGCGCATACATATACGGAACAAGCAAAGAAATCACCACTGGTGGAACACGCAGATATGATGGTCTATCCGTACGTGGTGTAATACAATAACACACATCAACTGATAATATACAAACTAATCAAGGGCAGGCTCTAATGTTATTCATTAGAACCTGCCCTTATTAGTATCAAGGAATTATTTTGACAGAAAATGTCATGCAAACTTGACAATTTGGCAGAAACTGCCACTTTGCGTGTCATAATAAAACCATTGGCATGGCATTTGTTCCTAAACATGTCGTAAGCGCACAGCTGACTCAGGCGGTGCACATCAACACAATTAATAACGAATTAAAAATAAAAAACAAATATATTATGGGAAAGATTATTGGTATCGACTTAGGAACAACAAACTCATGTGTTTCAGTCTTTGAAGGCAATGAACCAGTGGTTATTGCTAATAGTGAAGGAAAGCGTACAACACCATCTATCGTAGGATTCGTTGATGGCGGCGAGCGTAAGGTAGGTGACCCTGCCAAGCGTCAGGCTATCACAAACCCAAAGAAGACTATCTTCTCTATCAAGCGATTCATGGGTGAGACATACGACCAGGTACAGAAGGAAATCGCTCGTGTACCTTATACAGTAAATAAGGGCGACAACAACACTCCACGTGTTGACATCGACTGACGCCTCTACA
>JAGCWG010000425.1 GCA_017961965.1 Bacteroidaceae bacterium
CTATTCTTTATTGTTTTCTTTGTTTTTGAGTATATCATTGACCTTTGACATAAGGTAATCAAAGAAACGCTCTGGCGGTATGTTCGACGGTATCTGATCCGCAAAAAGGTTGCCTACCATGTCTGGGCATACCTCACATGCTTCATGGAGGGAAGTGAGAAACTCTTCGAGCAGTTTCTTCTTGTAGTATATGAGTGAACGGTATGCCGGAATGACGCTCTTGCGGTATTTGTCGTCCTGATACTTTGCATCGTATGACTCTGCCTCGTCAAGGTAGATAAGTGCCTTGTCAAGTGAGTTGGTGAAGAGCAAGCGGACGGCTGCGCCTAATGCAGCGTCTATCTTGTCTTCTGCTATCTCTATGCTCTCACGTATATATACGTCTGCAAGTTCTGGGTCTCTGTCATTGTGCGCAAGGATGATACCCTTTTCTATAAGGTAGTGCGGGTCGTCAGGGATGATTTCAAGTACCTTGTCGATGGCAGCGAGTGCCTCGTCGTCATGCTCGCACATCAGGTAGATGTCCGCTATCTCGCAGAAGAGCTCAGTGTAGAAGTCAGGTATCGTGTTCCTGAACTGCTGGGCATATTCCACGGCATTTTTCAGTTGCTGGTATCCTTCCTCTATCCTGTCGCTGAGGATAAGGCATTTGCTGTAAAGGAGGCTTTGTGAGTTGTCGCCAAGCTCGTTTGAAACTTCTTCTATAAGTCGTAACGCTTCCTCGTGATTGCCTCGTACAAAGTGGTTGTGGGCAAGTACTGCCTTTGCTTCCCAGTCGCGCGAATCGATGGCAAGTGCGAAGTTGCATGACTCTATTGACTCCTCAATCTTACCAAGTGCATTCTGTGCTGTGGCAAGGATGGTGTAACCCATGTTGTTGTAAGGGTCGTTCTCAAGTATCTTGAGATACACCTTCTCCACCATGTCATAGAGATGTTCCTCACGTACTATCTCCGAAAGGACAGTGTCGGAACTTGAACGGCCGATGTTAGGGAATGTAACAAGATATTCCTCTACCCATCGCTTGACAAGTTCCTCGTCATACTGACGGTTCTCTGTCAGTTCAACAAATGAAGTGATGACGTGGATGAATGACTCACGGATGTACTCGTCATCATTCTCATTGTTTTTTTTCTCTTCCTTTTTTTGCAGCTCAATCCATTCTCGGAACAGCTCCTCTGCCGTGTCAGCGTCCCCATCAAGTGCATAGATGAGTTGGGCACGCTGGTAGAAAACGTCAAGGTTGGAACGCTCCTGTGGAATTGTGTTGAGTAAGTCTCTTGCTTCTTGGTAACGATGATAAAAGATGAGCAAGCCGCTTTTGACGGATTGCAACAGTACGCTGTCGGGATGGTTGCTCAGACCTTCCTCTGCACACGTCATGGCATCCATTGGCTTGTTGTTGTTCATGTAGAAGTCTGAGAGATCTGCATAGTCATCCTCGTCAAGGTAGCTTGGGTAGCCATTTCTCCTCGACTCTTCGTAGTTGTTCAGTATCTCTCGGAAATCATCTGACTCGAAATAATCATCTTTCATTACTTTAACTCTGCGAAGTTAACTCCTATTAATTCCCCTTACTTGTTTATCTTTGCCCAAGTGTCCTTGAGTCCTACGGTACGGTTGCAGACAAGGTGCTCTGGTGTAGAGTCTGTATCTACATTATAGTAACCGATACGCTGGAACTGCAGATAGTCGAGTGGCTTTGCATTCTTGAGCCATTTCTCCACGTAAGCCTTCTTGATTTCAAGGCTTGCAGGATTGATGAATTTGCACATATCATCAATGTCGATACGCTCCTTGCCCTGCTCCTTGCTGTA
>JAGCWG010000426.1 GCA_017961965.1 Bacteroidaceae bacterium
CGAGGTCCTGATATACGATACGACCTGCACAGATGTTGAGGTGACCTACCTCTGAGTTACCCATCTGTCCGTCAGGACTACCTAAATTCTCACCTGAAGCCAGAAGCTGTGAGTTAGGATAATTTGCGTTGAGATAATCCATGTAAGGAGTTGGTGTCTGAGTAATGACGTCACCCTTACCCTTGTTGCCGATTCCCCATCCATCGAGAATCATACGAAGTGCTTTCTTTGCCATATTATTTTACAATCTTTTTTGGAAAAACTATTATTTCTTGCAAAGGTACTAATTAGAAATGAAAAAGTGCTTCTCGCTATAAATAATTTTTATATTTTTGCACTTAAAATGAATTAACTATGCAACTTACCACAGTAATTGATATTCCTAAATCACGTTTTAAGATTAAGCCAGAAGACAGAGTACTTTTTCTTGGTTCATGCTTTGCCGATAGTGTAGGCGAGAAGTTTGTGCGAGGTGGATTTGAAGCTCTTGTCAATCCTTTCGGTACGCTCTATAATCCTATGAGCATAGCCGAACTGCTTCTTCGTTGTATGGATGAGGCATCATATACTGACACTTCTGCCGACATCTTCCAGTCGGAGGATGGCATCTGGCATTCATGGATGCATCATTCACGCTTTTCGTCACCTGTTCGTGACGAACTTATATCAAACATAAACGAAGCATATAGACTTGTAAGGGATTTTCTTGCTACTGGCAACGTGCTTGTCATTACCTTTGGCACTTCGATAATATACCGCCATAAGCATGACGGCCGTCTTGTTGCAAACTGTCATAAACAACTGGACACTCTGTTCACAAGAGAGCGTCTTTCTGTTGATAGTATTGTTAATAAATGGAAACAAGTTATTGATAAGTTACATTCGGTTAATAATAACTTAAAAATTATCTTTACAGTTAGTCCTATACGTCACAAACGTGACGGAATGCATATCAACAATATAAGCAAGGGAATACTCCTCCAGAGTGTAGATGAAATTATTAACACATACAATTTATCAACTGATGTAAATAAGCCTATTGAAAAGCCTGTTGATAGAGTTGATAATACAGTTAAAAGTGTTGATTCATCTGTTGATAATATTGGAGTTGTTAACAGATCAGTTAAAGTTATCAGCAACAAAAATGGAGTTATCAACACATCTGTTGACAACTCCATACCTCAGTATTTTCCTTCTTACGAGATTATGCTTGATGAGCTTCGCGACTATCGTTTCTATGCTGACGATATGATTCATCCGTCTCCCCTTGCTGTCGAATACATCTGGCAACGCTTTCAGGACATCTATTTCGACCGCAACACACAGGAATATGTACGCCTCAAGAATAAGGAGTGGGCACGAAGTCAGCACAGGGAGATAATGAAGAACTGAAAAGTAAGGTATTTAAAAACATTTAGCAACATAGGTATCCTAATTATTTTGATTCCTATGTTGCTAAATAAATGATATATGTAGTTAGCAAATGTATTTTACAATTTACAGCTTTTAATAATTACTATTTTTAAATTCTCATTATTTACAGCATTCAGGTACACGGATAACGATTGGATATTCACTTGCATTAAATCGTGTCTGTTTAACGTCTGATGAATATGTCTTAGTCATGGAGTTATACTTAGCATAACTGAGAACTGTCTCTGTATTAGTATAAACTACTGAGTAAGCAGATACAGGAGTCCATTCTGAGTTGTCGTCATTCCAGCGTGAAGCAATCTTATTGACGACACGTCCATTATTGTCGAGAATATACTCATACTTGTACACCTTGCCGTCCTCTGATGTCTGAACCATTGCACGCTTTGATGAGTTAGATATTTCAACTGCTGATGTGTCCTTTGTTTCGTTAACACTCTTCATCTCTGCATGTGCGTTGATTGTAAACATTGCTGATGCGATAACTGCTGCGATAAAATTGAAAGTCTTCATAATATTGTGACTCCTCTTAACCTCCCTTTGAGAGAAGAACGCCATCCGAGTCCTTTGGGCGTATATTGTTTCTTAATTTAATTC
>JAGCWG010000427.1 GCA_017961965.1 Bacteroidaceae bacterium
GGTTTAGAAGTCTCTGAGGTTTGTTTCCTTTGCATTGATGAGTTTCAACTTCTGCTCAGGGTAGTATATGAGCGTGCATAGGTCTTTCTTCTCCTGTGTGCGTATGGTGTTGCCGAAGATGTTTTCTACCTTGCGCTTTACGTATCCAGACGCATTGCGGAGTACATGATTGAAAGCCTCGTATTCGCCGTGAGGGTCGCTGATGAAGTGCTCTGTCGGCTTTGGAAGGTTAAGGATGGCTTCGAGGTTGATTATCTCTGTGCTTGCATCTGCCACATTAGGGTAGGAGAGTGCGAGCAGCTGGAGGTATCTGAGGTCGTCCTTTATGCTTTCTTCGTCTATTATGTTACTTGTTTTATTCATTAAGTCTATTTTCTGCAAAGATACGTTTTTTATAAATAAGGTGCTGAGAAAAACGAAGAAATTTGAAAATAAGTTTTTAAGTTTTTGAGTTTTTAGGTTTTTTAGTTCTTGATGAAGTGAAAATGAGGAATTAGAAACAATTACTCATTACTAATTCCTCATTCCTCATTGTTATTTACCTTATCACTCTTGTGAACTCTGCCTTAGCACCTTGCTTGTTGCTGACAGTAACGAGGATTGTTGACGTACCTTCCTTGCCGTCCATACCACGTGACTTGACGGTATATTTGTAGTCAGTGCTGGTCTTTGTCGTGCGCTTACCTACGGTCTCTGGAGTTCCGAGAGGGAACTGGTAGTTGCTGCAAGCCTCGTCAAAAATCTTCTTTTCTGCTTCTGTCACAGGCTTCTGTTGGGAATAAGGCTGTTCTGGTGCCTTGTTCTTGCTGAAAAAAGCCTTCACCTCAGATGCAACGGCACTCTTGCGTGCTGTGCGTACTCCGTAGCCTTCGTCTGCTACCTTAGCTTTTGGAAGATTCTTCTTGAGGTCACTTACACTGACTTCAAGTCCTCCGCTGCCGAAGGTACAGAATGGCACGATGGTCTTGCCTGCAAAGTCCTCCTGCTTGATGAGAGCCTCGACTGGTGGGGCGTAGGTGCCGAACCATATTGGGTAGCCGAGATAGATGGTGTCGTACTTCTTCACATCTACCTTGAAAGGCTTGAAGGTAGGCAGAATGCCCTTCTGCCTTTCCTCCTGACAACGTGCGATGGTTTGTTGGAAGTCACCGTCGTATGGCTTGTCGATTTCGATGGATTGAATGTCTGCGCCGAGGTTCTTCTGTATCTCCTCAGCCACATACTTTGTCGTTCCTGTCTGTGAATAGTAGAGAACGAGCGATTTTGTCACTTTTCCTTGTGCCATTCCGGTCATGGACATGAGTGCAGACATGGCGAGTAAAACGATTTTTTTCATAAAAACGCTTAATTAGTTTAACAAGTTAGTTGAGTCTTATCGGTTGCAAAAATACAATCTTTTGGCGAGATACCAAAAGAGTTTCATGTTTTTTGTTTTGCTTGTTTCTGTGGAGGTCTGGATGGACTTGTGCGGAACTGCAAAAATAATCCAAAATGGTTGTGAAGTCTAAAAATGGACGAAAAATGCTTGCGAAATGGAGTGTTAGTTGTTTTAAAAGCGAAAGCGCCTCTCTTCGCAGAGAAGCACTTTCATTTCTTTCAATAGGTATTAGTTTTTTAAGGTAAAAAGATTGTTTTCAGGATAACTGGTGCAAAGGTAGTGGAAAAAAGTGTTCGTGATACCCCTAAAAATTATGTTGTATAACACATTTTAACTAAAAATAAGTGAAAATGTTCATTTTTTTGCTCTAAATCAATTTTACTTGGTGCAAAAAAGAGTTTTTTGTGTATCGAATCGTTAAAAATATGTTATCTTTGCATAGTAAATGGAAAGGTATGCTGGATTATTGTAATGTGTTTTGTACTATATCGCATGCCACAAATGTAACAGATAGATAAAGTATGTATCAGAAACCAGATGTTCCGTCGATAGGAAAGTACCATCTTACGGTTGATCCTTTTGATGTTGATTTTATGGGTCGTCTTACCATAGGTCAGTTGGGAAATCACCTGCTTAATGCGGCAGGATTTCATGCTAATGAAAGAGGCTTCGGCATCAGTCGCCTCAATGAGGATGATAATACGTGGGTGCTGTCACGTGTTGCCATAGAGTTTACAGAACTGCCACGCGAATACCAGCACTTCACCGTGGAGACATGGGTTGAGTCGGTTATGAGGATGTTCACGTGTCGTAATTTCCGTATAGCTGACCAGATGGGTAATACTCTCGGTTATGCCCGTACCATCTGGGCGATGATTAACCGTCAGTCACGCAAGCCTGTTGACCTCACCACCATTAACGACGGCCGTCTTGACGAGTGGTCAGTGCCAGACAAGGAGTGTCCTATTGCTCCTCCATCAAAGATTAAGGTAGGCGTGAGCGAACCAGCCGACACGGTACGCGTGAAGTACAGCGACATTGATATCAACGGTCACATGAACAGTTGCCGCTATATAGAACATATCCTCGACCTCTTTTCCCTGAATTTCTACAGGGAACATCGTATCTGCCGTTTTGAGATTGCCTATATGGCAGAGTGTCTATTCGGTGAGGTGCTCCACTTATATAAAGAGGAGACATCCCCGGGTACATACGAGGTTGAGATACGCAAGGACGGTACGAATGAGATTGCTTGCCGCGGATTGGTTAAGACAGAAAATTTGTAACCATTTAAACCAAAAAACAGTATTGTTGTCAAAAAAGCAGATTGGGAATTTTGTCTCTAATCTGCTTTTTTTCACTACTAACCCATAAACCAAATCAATGAGGAAGATATTATCCATACTACTGCTGTTGGTCATTTTGATTTCAGTAGCGCAGGCACAGGTAAGACTACGTAATGTGAGCGTCACGAAGAGTGGTGCAACGGTCAATGGTCGTGTCCTCGACTCTGAGTCGGGCGAGGCACTCGTGCAATGTACCGTGGCTTTGATGTCTGCCGACACGACAAAGCTGATTACGGGTACGGTAACGGCAGAGGACGGCAGCTTTGACATAAAGAACATTGCGAAGGGCACGTACATCCTCAAGATTTCGTTTGTGGGTTATCACAATTATT
The DNA here is from genome assembly GCA_017961965.1 of Bacteroidaceae bacterium. The sequence goes on from JAGCWG010000427.1 coordinate 3,057, forward strand.
TCCAGAAGATTGTATTCGAGGACTCGAAGGGTGCTCACCATCTGGGTGCGATTGCCATTGCACCTGCAAGCATCACGCTCAGTCAGGCAACCGTCGTGGGGCAGCTACAGGAGATGGAGATGAAGGGCGATACGGTTGTCTATAATGCCGTTGCCTTCAAGGTGCCTGAGGGAGCCGTGGTCAATGACCTCATCCGCAAGCTCCCTGGAGTGGTCATCGAGGATGACGGCAAGATAAAGGTGAATGGCAAGGAACTCAAACGAATAATGGTGAATGGCAAGGACTTCTTCCGTAATGATATGAAGACCACTCTTGAGAATCTTCCTACCAATGTCATCAACAAGCTTAAGGTGTATGACAAGGAGAGCGACTTCAGTCGTATCACGGGTATTGACGATGGCAACGAGGAAACCGTCATGGACCTCACTCTCAAGAAAGGACAGAACAAGGGATGGATGGGCGATGTTAGTGGTGCTTACGGTACGAGAGAGCGCTGGCAAGGTAGGGTTAACGCTCGCAGGTTCAAGGAGGGATTCTCCACGTTCATCTTTGGCAACATGGGAAATTCGAATGGAAGAAACACGGCTAACGGTGACAATACCAATGGTTCCATTGGTGCAAATGCGGTCTTTGCCGTCAAGGACTTCGAGATTGGTGGAAGTGTGCAGTACAGAGGCTCTAACGGTAAGAACCAGAGCAATTCTGTAAGCAGGAACATGCGTGACAGGGACAATATAATCTATTCAAACAGTTTCAACAAGAATAAGAACACAAACAACAATTATAGCGGTAACCTGAAGATGGAGTGGAA
>JAGCWG010000428.1 GCA_017961965.1 Bacteroidaceae bacterium
GCCAACGGAAAGCCACATTCAAACACGGCAGGAAACAAGCCAAGCGGAAAACAAGGCAACAAGCCAAGCCATCCACAAGGAAGAAAAAAAGGTAGCAATCCAAATAACAAGCAAAAAGCTCAAAAAGACATCACAAATGATAGCACATCTGTGAAATAATTATAAAAAGTGTTCATTTTCTTTAATATTTGCTCTCACAGAGCTACTTTCATTTTGATGTATTGGCTAAAACCATTATATTTGCAATGGATTTAACCAACTATTTTTGACAAACAGATAAATATTATATTATCCACGATGACAAAAGCATTCAAGACTGCTGTTCTTTCAGCACTTGCATTCGCAAGCATCAACGCCTCTGCACAGAATGGAGTGAACTCTCCATACTCACGTTCAGGATTCGGTCTTATGTCCGACCGTTCAATGGGCTTCAACAAGGGTATGGGCGGTATTGCCCAAGGATACAGAGACGGACAATCTATCAATACTGCTAACCCTGCCGCCCTTTCTGCCTGCGATTCACTGACAGCCTTGTTCGACATAGGCGTCAGCCTTCAAAACGGAAACTTCAAGATGGGCGACCTTCAGCAGAATGCAAGGAACTCAAGCTTTGACTACTTCGCATTCCACTTCAGAGCCGCAAAAGACTTTGGTATTGCCATATCCATGCTCCCTGTGACCAACATCGGTTACAACTTCACCTCACAGAGTGAAAACTTGGAAGGAACGGACGCACAATCTTCATACACCTTCTCTGGTAACGGAGGTCTTCACCAGATTCAGCTCGGTTTAGGATGGAAAATTGCAAAGCCTCTGTCCATAGGAGCGAACATCTCATATCTCTATGGTGACTACTATCACATTATGAGCGATAAGTTTACTTCAACCAATATAAGCGCAATATCCAAGACATACACAGCTGACATCAGTACCTACTCTCTCGACCTTGGTGCGCAATACACGCATAGGCTTTCCGACAAGAACAGCATGGTGTTAGGACTCACGTATTCTCTCGGACATGATGTCAATAACGAAGCAAACATGATTATCGCTTCTAACAACACATCAAGCGGAACAAGCACTTCAGATACAAAGACTATCAAGAACGCCTTTCAGGTTCCACATTCATTTGCGGCAGGTGTGACATACTACCACTCCTACAAGTTCCTTGCAGGTGTTGACTATGAGCTTCAGAAGTGGAGCAATGTAAAGTTCCCTGACAACAACAGCAACGATACATACCAGTCAACAATAGGTCAATTCAACGACCGCATGAAGGTTGCTGCAGGTCTTGCTTGGACACCAGACATATACTCCACAAGCAACTTCGCAAAGAGAATTACATACAAGTTCGGTGGTTTCTATTCAAAGACTTATGCCAATGCAGACGGATCAAAGTTGGCAGACAAACCATACGAGTTCGGTCTTTCAGCAGGTATGACACTTCCACTTGCAAACGCAAACTCTAACCACTCAACTCCGAAGTTAAACGTCTCATTCCAATGGGTTCACTCTGAAATTCCATATCTCAACGCTTCGAACATCCAAAACAACCTGACAGAGAACTATCTCAAGGTGTGTCTCGGATTGACCATAAGCGACAGATGGTTCTACAAATGGAAGATTAAATAATCCACACGGGGAGTTCTCCCCAACGAATAGGACTTCGCCCCAACAAAAGAGTGATTTTCACCTGTTGCACGTTGAGAAAATGAACTTAATTTGCAACATCAATTTTTCCCACACATCATATTGGGAACATATAGGAAGCATATAGCAACCTAATAAAACGAAACAAAAACAAGTCAATAACTAAAACGAATATACCTATGATGAATAAATCATTTATTATTGGTTGTACACTTACAGCCATGGCTCTTAGCTCTAATGCACAAGACCTCAGAGGTACAAGATTGGAAGACCGTATCGGTCATGGACAAGATAGCATTGATGTTCGCCAAGGATTAAGCCTCTATCAGAGTTACTTCAAGCAGGGCGATTATCTTGAGGCTATAGAGCCTTGGGAAGTCGCATTCACAAAAGGTCCACTTTCTCAAAGCCGTGTATATACAGATGGTGCATGGATGTTTGAGAACCTTATCAAGGCTGAGACTGATGAAGCAAAGAAGAATGAATACTTCGATAAGTTGATGAAGATCTATGATCAGCGTCTTCAGTATCTTGATGCACTCAACTCTTTCGCATCAAAGAAGACTTTTACAACAAAGGGATATATCTTCTGTCGTAAGGCAACAGACTACTACTACTATTGTCCAAAGATGAACAATGAGGAGGCATACAAGATGTTCCGTTCTGGTATCGACGATGTAGGTCTCAACACAGAGGCTTTTGTCCTTTACGCATTCATCGACTGTTCTTATCGTCGCTATATGGCAGACAAGGAGAATGTTGACAAGCGTACAGACTTCATCCGCGACTACATGGAGTGTAATGATATCTGCGATCAGCTCCTTGGACAGGCAAAGGAATTTGCTGAGACAGATACCATTCAGGCACAGAAGATTGTTGCAAACTACCTCCCAACACAGGTACAGTGTAACGACCTCTTCGTTCAGTCAGGTGCAGCAGATTGTGACGCTCTTGAGCGTATCTACTCAGCAGGTGTAGAGGAGCACAAGAACGATATCGAATATCTCGATGCAGTCCTCAAGACACTTGAGCAGTTCGAGTGCGACAAGAGCCAGATTTATTTCAAGGCATCAGACTACATCTATGCTATCAAGCCAACTCCACGTGCAGCCATCGCTAAGGCTAAGCGTCTCATCGAGGGTGGTGACACAAACGGCGCTATCAAGCTCGCTCAGGAAGCTGTTGACATGGAGAATGATGAAATCAAGAAGTCACTCTATGCTTACTCTGTAGCAGCAATGTACTTTAAAAAGGGTAATGCATCAAGTGCACGCCAGTGGTGTAAGAAGGCACTCCAGTTCCAGCCATCACTCGGTAAGGCATACCTCCTTGAGGCAAGTTGTGTAGCACGTCTCGCATCAGGAAACAACCTTGAGAAGAGCAAGTACTACTGTCTCGCATACGACAAGGCTCTCCGTGCCAAGGCTGTTGAGCCAGCCTGTGCAAGTGCAGCAAACAAGGCTTGTGGTAACTATGCTGGTCATTTCTTCCCTAAGTCAGAAGCATTCTTCCAGGGCTTGAAGGAAGGTCAGGCAGCAACAGTTCTCGGCGAATCAACAACTATTCGTCTTAACAACGCACGATGATAAAGAAACTCACATATAATATTCTGATAGCAGCGGTAGCCTCTACCGCTGCTATACTGTTTTCCTGCTCATCCGACGATAAGGGAGACCATCCAGACATAGGCATAAGGGATTCAGTCCCAGTACTCATGTCTGTGGGAGTGTCAAGCGCTGTGAGTGACTCTGGAATAATCAGTTACAAAATCATATCCGAAGACTGGTACTACTACGACAAGAAGGAAGTTCCCTACCACGCATTCGAAAAAGGACTGTTCCTTGAGAAGTTCGACAAGTCGTTCCATGTCGTAGCATTCATCTCATGCGACACAGCATACCACTATGAGACGAAACGGTTGTGGGAAATGCGAGGTCGAGTACTTGTCAAGAACCTCAAGGGAGAGACATTCCGCACATCACTCCTCTTCTGGGACATGGGAACTCACAGGATATATTCCGACCGCTACATGGAGATTGATGGAGAAGAACAACAATTATCAGGTTACAACTTCTCATCCAACGAAACCATGACCGACTATCGTATCTATGGTTCTGTAGGAGCGTTCCCTCTCAGCGAGGATAACACCGAACCTACACCTGATACAGAGATGATGCAGAAAGCAGATTCAGCACAAACAAAGCAGTAAGAACGGCAACAACACAGTCATTCTTACTGTTTTTTTTCATTTTTAGACACTATTTACATCTTTTATCCCAAAATTATAATTAAGTATTCTTTGACTGTCCTATTTTTTTTGTATTTTTGCGTGTTATTTGTGGGCACAACAACTTCGTGCCATGGATAATTAACTAACTGCTTGCATAATCTATCGAAAACAAAATAA